>NZ_JARVSK010000013.1:0-277824 GCF_030209235.1 Pseudomonas sp. efr-133-TYG-103a | reverse complement strand
TACTAATTGCCCGTGAGGCTTGACCATATAACACCCAAGCAATCTGCGACTCGGACGAGCACAGATTGCGGTGACTGTGAAGACGACACGCACCGAAAGTTTGCAACACACAAGCACGAAACACCTGATCACATACCTGATTTACTGAAGCGCGGCCCCTGGCCACGGTTCGGTACCCGAATTTCTTGACGACCATAGAGCGTTGGAACCACCTGATCCCATCCCGAACTCAGAAGTGAAACGATGCATCGCCGATGGTAGTGTGGGGTTTCCCCATGTGAGAGTAGGTCATCGTCAAGATTAAATTCCAGAACCCCATTTGCGAAAGCAGATGGGGTTTTGTTTTGCGCGTGAAAAAATCGCAGGATCGGCTGGGTTTCCGAAACCACTCGAGTGGCAATGTAAGCCCGTACGCTGGCAATTGACGCGCGCTAGCGAGGGCGATTTTCTAGGCGCTAGGAGCGGCTATCGCTATTATGCGTGCCTTATTGTCAGGTGAAACTTCGATGCGAACGTTGCTCAAGCTTCTTGGAGATGGTGCTTTTCATTCTGGCGAAGACCTGGGTCGCGTACTTGGCGTCAGCCGCAGTGCTGTCTGGAAAAAGCTCCAGCAGGTGGAAGCGGAGCTCGGGATAGAGGTTCATAAAGTTCGCGGGCGGGGTTATCGTCTTGCCGGGCCTCTGCATCTGCTCGATGCCGACGAAATCGCTAATGCTGATCGTGGCGCACCATGGCCTGTGCGTATTTATGACGTTATTGACTCTACAAATGCCGAGGCGATGCGGCTTATTGAAGCTGGCGCGCAACTGCCCTTGTTGGTTCTCGCCGAGCAGCAAACGGCCGGCAGGGGGCGGCGTGGGCGGAAGTGGGTCAGTCCTTTCGCCGAGAATCTTTATTACAGCCTCGCGGTGCGTGTTGAAGGTGGTATGCGCCAGCTTGAGGGCATGAGCTTGCTTGTGGGTCTGGCGTTGGTAGAAACCCTCCGAGAGCTCGGTGTCGCAAAAGCTGGGTTGAAGTGGCCTAACGATATTCTCGTGGGTGATCGTAAGCTTGCCGGCGTTCTGCTTGAGCTCACGGGCGACCCTGCGGATGTATGTCACGTGATCATCGGCGTCGGTGTGAACGTCAACATGCGCAGCGCCAATGAGGTTGATCAGGCCTGGACGTCTATGGCGATTGAGCTGGGTAGGATGCTAGACCGTAACCAGGTTGCGTCTAGGCTGAGTCACAACCTCGGGCTCTATATCGCTCGACATCGCGAAGAAGGCTTCGACGCATTTAGGGCTGACTGGGAGCGCAATCACCTCTGGCAGGGGAGAGGGGTGTCACTGATCGCGGGTGATCGCGTGATTGAGGGCACTGTTCTGGGCATTAAGGGTGATGGCTCACTGCGTTTATGTGTGGATGGTGAAGAGCGCAGCTTTAATGGTGGTGAGTTGAGCCTTAGGCTGCTTGCGAAGTGAGAAGGCGCCTGAAAGGCCGCTGGTTGGGGGTGCTATGCGTTGGGTGTTTTTGCTGTTGTTGATGTTGAATGCCTTCTACTACATCTGGCATCAACAGGACGCTCCTTTAAGGCCGAAGGAGGTCGCGCCTCTGGCGTCGTTCAAGGGCTCACGACAGGATATCCGATTGCTCAGTGAGTCAGGTTCTTCCAGTCAGACAGAGCCATCCAGGGCAGCATTGAATCAGTGCCTTTATCTGGGTGGAGATGTTTCGCAGGCCGACGCCAGAATTGTCGAGCAGCGACTCACCAGTCTCGACATTCAGACGCAGTTTGGACAGCGCAGAGGTGAGGGTGGAGCTATTTACTGGTTGCGCATAGAGCCGGAGAGTCGTCGGCTGGTTGATGAGTCATTGCTGGACACCTTGGCGCAGGACTTCCCGAAATTAAAAAGTAAAATAATGTCTTGCGAGGGCATTGCAACCATCGATTAGTTTGCATAGAATGGCGCCCGCTTCGCAGTGCAGAGCAATCTGAAACTGCTGCGATGCAAGCGTCAACGTATGTAACCTCAAGTTTTTATTGAGAAAAAGGTTGACAGAAGGGTGGCATGATATAGAATGCTGCCTCGCTTAGGAGGGGTTCCCGAGCGGCCAAAGGGATCAGACTGTAAATCTGACGTCTACGACTTCGAAGGTTCGAATCCTTCCCCCTCCACCATATTTTCGAGCTTAAGCAGCATGCTCGGCGGGTATAGTTTAGTGGTAGAACCTCAGCCTTCCAAGCTGATGATGCGGGTTCGATTCCCGCTACCCGCTCCAGGTTTTGCTGGTTGTGCAATGTGTTTCGCTCTTGTAGCTCAGTTGGTAGAGCACACCCTTGGTAAGGGTGAGGTCAGCGGTTCAAATCCGCTCAAGAGCTCCATTACTAAGGCAGATATGAAAGTATCTGCCTTTGTTTTAGGTGTTGCGATTCGCCAGGCTTGCTGCTTGGCTGATGGTTTTCGTAGCTACCTGGCAGTGCTTTGGCGCGGTTGATTCTGGTCTCGCCGATTAGCTGTTGAAATCTCCCCGTCGGGTCCGCATAATGGTCGGCCTGATTATGCTTTTAGGTCAGTAGCTCAATTGGCAGAGCGACGGTCTCCAAAACCGTAGGTTGGGGGTTCGATTCCCTCCTGACCTGCCAGATTCGCTAAACGTGTCTGGCTTTCTTTTCACAGGATTTTAGTAGATGAATCCAAAGGCTGAAGCCTCAGACTCCCGTTTTGATCTTGTGAAGTGGCTCGTAGTGGTCCTTCTGGTCGTTGTGGGTGTGGTCGGAAATCAATACTATTCGGCGCAGCCAATCCTGTATCGCGTGTTGGCCCTGCTCGTGATTGCCGCTGTTGCAGCTTATGTAGCTCTTCAGACTGGCAAGGGTAAGGCTTTCTTCGTGTTGGCCAAGGAAGCTCGCGTTGAGATTCGTAAAGTCGTATGGCCTACTCGTCAAGAAACCACGCAGACTACTCTCATCGTGGTAGCTGTCGTTCTGGTTATGGCGCTGCTGTTGTGGGGATTAGATTCCCTGCTCGGCTGGCTTGTTTCCTTGATTGTTGGCTAAGGGTGTCCCGTGGCTAAGCGTTGGTACGTAGTGCATGCCTACTCGGGTTACGAGAAGCATGTTATGCGCTCTCTGATCGAGCGTGTAAAGCTGGCAGGCATGGAAGATGGTTTTGGCGAAATTCTGGTCCCTACCGAAGAAGTGGTAGAGATGCGCAACGGCCAGAAGCGCAAGAGCGAGCGTAAATTCTTCCCTGGTTATGTGCTGGTTCAGATGGACATGAACGAGGGGACTTGGCACCTGGTCAAGGATACGCCTCGTGTCATGGGCTTTATTGGTGGCACTGCAGACAAACCTGCTCCGATCACTGACAAAGAAGCCGAGGCCATTCTGCGCCGTGTTGCTGATGGCAGCGACAAGCCAAAGCCGAAGACTCTGTTCGAGCCGGGAGAAGTGGTTCGCGTTACTGATGGCCCGTTTGCCGATTTCAACGGAACCGTCGAAGAAGTTAACTACGAAAAGAGCCGGATCCAAGTGGCTGTGCTTATTTTCGGACGCTCTACTCCGGTGGAGCTCGAGTTCAGTCAGGTCGAAAAGGCATAACTGAGCTAGGAATCCCATACCCCGCAGCCCTGGGCTGTGGGGTTTTGTCGTCACTGGGATAAACGCGCAAGTAACCGGGGAGCCTTTCGAGGCGTTTGAACCCGTAATTGGAGTGCCTCATGGCCAAGAAGATTACCGCTTACATCAAGCTTCAAGTGAAAGCTGCTCAGGCTAACCCAAGCCCGCCTGTCGGTCCTGCTCTGGGTCAGCACGGCGTTAACATCATGGAATTCTGCAAGGCTTTCAACGCCCGTACTCAGGGTCTTGAGCCAGGTCTGCCGACTCCTGTGATCATCACTGTTTACAGCGACCGCAGCTTCACTTTTGAAACCAAAAGTACCCCTGCGTCGGTTCTGCTGAAAAAAGCAGCTGGCCTGACCAGCGGCTCGGCTCGCCCGAACACCGTTAAAGTTGGCACCGTTACCCGTGCACAGCTGGAAGATATCGCCAAGGCTAAAAATGCCGATCTGACTGCTGCTGACATGGAAGCGGCCGTGCGTACAATCGCCGGCTCCGCTCGTAGCATGGGCCTTAACGTGGAGGGTGTGTAATGGCTAAGCTGACCAAACGCCAAAAGGCAATCGCTGCAAAGATCGAGCCTGGCAAATCTTACAGCTTCAACGACGCAGCTGCTCTGCTGACCGAGCTGTCGACCGTCAAGTTCAGCGAGTCTGTCGACGTCGCTGTTAACCTCGGTGTAGACCCGCGTAAATCTGACCAGGTCGTTCGTAGCGCTACTGTGCTGCCACACGGTACTGGCAAGACTGTCCGCGTAGCTGTCTTCACCCAGGGTCCAGCCGCTGAGGCTGCTCTGGCTGCTGGCGCTGATCGCGTTGGTATGGACGACCTGGCTGCCGAAATGAAAGGCGGCGACCTGAACTATGACGTCGTTATTGCTTCTCCGGATGCCATGCGTGTTGTAGGTCAACTGGGTCAGATCCTCGGTCCTCGCGGCCTGATGCCTAACCCGAAAGTTGGTACCGTTACTCCAGACGTAGCTTCTGCTGTCAAGAACGCTAAAGCTGGTCAGGTCCGCTATCGCACCGACAAAAACGGCATCATCCACACCTCCGTTGGCAAAGTTGGCTTTGAAGCCGACAAGCTGAAGGAAAACGTTGAGGCGCTGATCGCTGATTTGAAGCGTATCAAGCCAGCTTCCTCGAAAGGTATTTACGTCAAGCGCGTTACTCTGAGCACCACTATGGGCCCAGGCCTGGTCATCGACCAAGGTTCTCTGAACGCGTAAGACTCGCGCGATGCAGTCTGCTGCATCGTTGCAAAAATTGGGGTCCCTGCCTGGCGGGGGCTATCCAAGACCGTAGGCGACGAAAGTCTTAAACCACAAGCCTACGCAGATGGTGCTCCCGGTTCCTTACCGAATCAGACACCAAAACGACATCCGGCTCCGGCCAGATGAAACGGTAACAAGCAGGAGTTAAACCCGTGGCAATTAAACTCGAAGACAAGAAGGCCATCGTCGCTGAAGTCAACGAGGCTGCCAAAGTCGCTCTGTCTGCTGTTGTGGCTGATGCCCGCGGCGTGACAGTAGGCGCGATGACCGGACTCCGTAAAGAGGCTCGTGAAGCTGGCGTTTACGTACGAGTAGTACGTAACACCCTGCTCAAGCGCGCTGTTGCTGACACTGAATACAGTGTTCTCAACGATGCGTTCACCGGCCCTACCTTGATCGCTTTCTCCAATGAACATCCTGGCGCTGCTGCCCGTTTGTTCAAAGAGTTCGCGAAAGGTCAGGACAAGTTCGAGATCAAGGCAGCTGCGTTCGAGGGCAAGTTCCTCGCAGCTAATCAGATCGACGTACTGGCAACCTTGCCGACCCGTGACGAAGCAATCTCCCAGCTGATGAGCGTGATCCAAGGCGCTACCAGCAAATTGGCTCGTACTCTGGCGGCAGTTCGCGAACAGAAAGAAGCTGCTGCAGCCTAAGGCCGCACACCTCTTCTCGCGTATTTTTGTTTATTTCGAAGGCCGCATAGGCCCTCACACAATTCAGGAATTAGAGTCATGTCTATCTCTCAAGACGATATCCTCAACGCCGTAGCTGAAATGTCCGTTCTGCAGGTTGTTGAGCTGATCAAAGCTTTCGAAGAAAAATTCGGTGTTAGCGCTGCTGCTGCATCGGCTGGTCCAGCTGCCGCTGCCGCCGTTGTTGAAGAGCAAACCGAGTTCAACGTCATGCTGACTGAAGCTGGCGACAAGAAAGTGAACGTGATTAAAGCAGTTCGTGAACTGACCGGTCTGGGCCTGAAAGAAGCCAAGGCAGTCGTTGACGGCGCTCCAGCAATGGTTCTGGAAGCAGTAGCAAAAGACGCTGCTGACAAAGCCAAAGCTGCTCTGGAAGAAGCAGGCGCTAAAGTCGAGCTGAAGTAAGCATCGACCTTGCGTCTCCAGCCCAAGCGTTGAGCGAAAGGCTGATGGCTGGTGGCTTCTGCCACCGGCCTTTTTCCGTTATTGGCAACCGATCAGGTCGGTGCCGTTAACGTGCTTCAACCACCTCGACCGGTGGCGCAAACCATGGGGTTTGCAAGATTTTCTGGCCGCTCCCGTCGGGGGAGGCCAAACAAGCAGGTGACCAAGCTGGGGAACGCTGATGGCTTACTCATATACTGAGAAAAAACGTATCCGCAAGGACTTTAGCAAGTTGCCGGACGTCATGGATGTGCCTTACCTCCTGGCCATCCAGCTGGATTCGTATCGTGAATTCTTGCAAGCGGGAGCGACTAAAGATCAGTTCCGCGACGTGGGCCTGCATGCGGCCTTCAAATCCGTTTTCCCGATCATCAGCTACTCCGGCAATGCTGCTCTGGAGTACGTCGGTTATCGTCTGGGCGAACCGGCGTTTGATGTCAAGGAATGCGTGCTGCGCGGTGTGACGTACGCCGTACCTTTGCGGGTAAAAGTGCGCCTGATCATTTTCGACAAAGAGTCGTCGAACAAAGCGATCAAGGACATCAAAGAGCAAGAAGTCTACATGGGTGAAATCCCCCTGATGACTGAAAACGGTACCTTCGTAATCAACGGTACCGAGCGTGTTATCGTTTCCCAGCTGCACCGTTCCCCGGGCGTGTTCTTCGATCACGACCGTGGCAAGACGCACAGTTCTGGCAAGCTGCTGTATTCCGCTCGCATCATTCCTTACCGTGGTTCGTGGCTGGACTTCGAGTTCGATCCAAAGGACTGTGTATTCGTCCGTATCGACCGTCGCCGCAAGCTCCCTGCATCGGTTCTGCTCCGTGCGCTGGGCTACACCACTGAAGAAGTGCTGGACGCTTTCTACACCACCAATGTTTTCCACGTTCAGGGCGAATCCCTGAGCCTGGAACTGGTGCCTCAGCGTCTGCGTGGCGAAATTGCCGTTCTGGACATCCAGGACGACAAGGGCAAAGTGATCGTCGAGCAAGGTCGTCGTATCACCGCTCGCCACATCAACCAGCTTGAAAAAGCCGGCATCAAGGCGCTGGAAGTTCCGCTGGATTACGTCATTGGCCGTACCACCGCCAAGGCGATCGTACACCCGGCGACTGGCGAAATCATTGCCGAATGCAACACTGAGCTGAACACCGAGATCCTGGCAAAGATTGCCAAGGCTCAGGTCGTTCGCATCGAAACGTTGTACACCAACGACATCGACTGCGGCCCGTTCATCTCCGACACCTTGAAGATCGATTCGACCGGCAACCAGCTGGAAGCTCTGGTCGAAATCTATCGCATGATGCGTCCTGGCGAGCCGCCTACCAAGGATGCAGCAGAGACCCTGTTCAATAACCTGTTCTTCAGCCCAGAGCGTTACGATCTGTCTGCTGTAGGCCGGATGAAGTTCAACCGTCGTATCGGTCGTACCGAAATCGAAGGTTCGGGCGTGCTGTGCAAGGAAGATATCGTCGCGGTCCTCAAGACCCTGGTCGATATCCGTAACGGCAAAGGCATCGTCGATGACATCGACCACTTGGGTAACCGTCGCGTCCGCTGCGTCGGCGAAATGGCCGAGAACCAGTTCCGTGTAGGTCTGGTGCGTGTTGAGCGCGCGGTCAAAGAGCGTCTGTCGATGGCAGAAAGCGAAGGCCTGATGCCTCAGGACCTGATCAACGCCAAGCCGGTTGCCGCTGCTGTCAAAGAATTCTTCGGTTCCAGCCAGCTGTCGCAGTTCATGGACCAGAACAACCCGCTGTCCGAGATTACGCACAAGCGTCGTGTTTCTGCACTCGGCCCGGGCGGTCTGACGCGTGAGCGCGCAGGCTTTGAAGTTCGTGACGTACACCCGACGCACTACGGTCGTGTTTGCCCGATCGAAACGCCGGAAGGTCCGAACATCGGTCTGATCAACTCGCTCGCTGCCTACGCTCGCACCAACCAGTACGGCTTCCTGGAAAGCCCGTACCGCGTTGTGAAAGAAGGCCTGGTCACGGACGAGATCGTGTTCCTGTCTGCTATTGAAGAAGCCGATCATGTGATCGCGCAGGCTTCGGCTGCCATGAACGACAAAGGTCAGCTGATCGATGAGCTGGTTGCCGTTCGTCACCTGAACGAATTTACCGTCAAGGCGCCGGAAGACGTCACCCTGATGGACGTTTCGCCGAAGCAGGTTGTATCGGTCGCCGCGTCGCTGATTCCGTTCCTCGAGCACGACGACGCCAACCGTGCGTTGATGGGTTCCAACATGCAGCGTCAGGCTGTACCGACTCTGCGCGCCGACAAGCCGCTAGTGGGTACCGGCATGGAGCGCAACGTTGCCCGTGATTCCGGTGTCTGCGTTGTTGCCCGTCGTGGCGGCGTGATCGACTCGGTCGACGCCAGCCGTATCGTCGTTCGTGTTGCTGATGACGAAGTTGAACCGGGCGAAGCCGGTGTCGACATCTACAACCTGACCAAGTACACCCGCTCGAACCAGAACACCTGCATCAACCAGCGTCCGCTGGTGAGCAAGGGTGATCGCGTTCAGCGCAGCGACATCATGGCCGACGGTCCGTCCACCGATATGGGTGAACTGGCTCTGGGTCAGAACATGCGCATCGCGTTCATGGCATGGAACGGCTTCAACTTCGAAGACTCCATCTGCCTCTCCGAGCGTGTTGTTCAGGAAGACCGTTTCACCACGATCCACATTCAGGAACTGACCTGTGTGGCCCGTGATACCAAGCTTGGCCCAGAGGAAATTACCGCTGACATCCCGAACGTGGGTGAAGCAGCGCTGAACAAGCTGGACGAAGCCGGTATCGTTTACGTGGGTGCTGAAGTCGGTGCCGGCGACATTCTGGTAGGTAAGGTCACTCCGAAAGGCGAGACTCAGCTGACTCCGGAAGAGAAGCTGCTGCGCGCAATCTTCGGTGAAAAGGCCAGCGACGTTAAAGACACATCTTTGCGCGTACCGACCGGTACCAAGGGAACTGTCATCGACGTTCAGGTATTTACTCGTGATGGCGTTGAGCGTGATGCACGTGCTCTTTCGATCGAGAAGAGCCAGCTGGACGAGATCCGCAAGGATCTGAACGAAGAGTTCCGTATCGTCGAAGGTGCAACGTTCGAGCGTCTGCGTTCTGCTTTGGTGGGTCGTACTGTTGAAGGTGGTGCTGGCCTGAAGAAAGGTCAGGAAATCACAGACGAAGTACTCGACGGGCTCGAGCATGGCCAGTGGTTCAAACTGCGCATGGTCGAAGACGCGCTGAACGAACAACTCGAGAAAGCTCAGGCTTACATCGTTGATCGTCGCCGTCTGCTGGACGACAAGTTCGAAGACAAGAAGCGCAAACTGCAGCAGGGCGACGACCTGGCTCCAGGCGTCTTGAAAATCGTCAAGGTCTACCTCGCCATTCGTCGCCGCATCCAGCCGGGCGACAAAATGGCCGGTCGCCACGGTAACAAGGGTGTGGTCTCCGTGATCATGCCGGTTGAAGACATGCCACATGATGCCAACGGCACGCCTGTGGATATCGTCCTTAACCCGTTGGGTGTACCTTCGCGTATGAACGTTGGTCAGATTCTCGAAACCCACCTGGGCCTCGCGGCCAAGGGTCTGGGCGAGAAGATCAACCGCATGCTCGAAGAGCAGCGTAAAGTCGTTGAGCTGCGCAAGTTCCTGAACGAGATCTACAACGAGATCGGCGGCCGTCAGGAAAGCCTGGACGACCTGTCTGATCAGGAAATCCTGGATCTGGCTAAGAACCTGCGCGGCGGCGTTCCGATGGCGACCCCGGTATTCGACGGTGCCAAGGAAGTTGAAATCAAGGCGATGCTGCGCCTGGCGGACATGCCGGACAGTGGCCAGATGCAACTGTTCGACGGTCGTACTGGTAACAAATTCGAGCGTCCGGTAACTGTTGGCTACATGTACATGCTGAAGCTGAACCACTTGGTGGACGACAAGATGCACGCGCGTTCCACTGGTTCTTACAGCCTGGTTACCCAGCAGCCGCTGGGTGGTAAGGCGCAGTTCGGTGGTCAGCGTTTCGGGGAGATGGAAGTCTGGGCGCTGGAAGCATATGGCGCGGCGTACACTCTGCAAGAAATGCTCACAGTGAAGTCGGACGATGTGAACGGCCGGACCAAGATGTACAAAAACATCGTGGACGGCGATCACCGTATGGAGCCGGGCATGCCCGAGTCTTTCAACGTGTTGATCAAAGAAATCCGTTCGCTCGGTATCGATATCGATCTGGAAACCGAATAACACGTGACGCGAATCGAGGGTGGGTCGGTATGACCGCCCTCTGCTCCGCCAGGAGGAAAGGCCTTGAAAGACCTACTGAATTTGCTGAAAAACCAGGGTCAAGTCGAAGAGTTCGACGCCATCCGTATCGGATTGGCATCGCCTGAGATGATCCGTTCGTGGTCGTTCGGTGAAGTTAAAAAGCCGGAAACCATCAACTACCGTACGTTCAAACCTGAGCGTGACGGCCTGTTCTGCGCCAAAATCTTTGGCCCGGTCAAGGATTACGAGTGCCTGTGTGGTAAATACAAGCGCTTGAAACATCGTGGCGTGATCTGTGAGAAGTGTGGCGTTGAAGTCGCGCTCGCCAAGGTCCGTCGTGAGCGCATGGCTCACATCGAGCTGGCTTCGCCGGTTGCTCACATCTGGTTCCTCAAATCGCTGCCGTCCCGTATCGGCCTGCTGATGGACATGACCCTGCGTGATATCGAACGCGTTCTCTACTTCGAGAGCTATGTCGTTATCGATCCAGGCATGACCACGCTCGAGAAAGGTCAGCTGCTGAACGATGAGCAGTATTTCGAAGCGCTTGAAGAGTTCGGTGATGACTTTGACGCCCGCATGGGTGCCGAGGCCGTCCGCGAGCTGCTGCACGCTATCGATCTGGAACACGAGATTGGCCGTCTGCGTGAAGAAATTCCGCAAACCAACTCCGAAACCAAGATTAAGAAGCTGTCCAAGCGTCTGAAGTTGATGGAAGCCTTCCAGGGCTCCGGCAACCTGCCTGAGTGGATGGTGTTGACCGTTCTGCCGGTTCTGCCGCCAGATCTGCGTCCACTGGTACCACTGGACGGCGGCCGCTTTGCGACTTCCGATCTCAACGATCTGTATCGTCGAGTCATCAACCGTAACAACCGTTTGAAGCGCCTGCTGGATCTGTCTGCTCCAGACATCATCGTGCGCAACGAAAAACGCATGCTGCAGGAAGCTGTGGATGCGCTGCTCGATAACGGTCGCCGCGGTCGTGCGATTACCGGTTCCAACAAGCGTCCTCTGAAATCCCTGGCTGACATGATCAAGGGTAAACAAGGTCGTTTCCGTCAGAACTTGCTCGGTAAGCGCGTTGACTACTCGGGTCGTTCGGTTATTACCGTAGGTCCGACCCTGCGTCTGCATCAGTGCGGTCTGCCTAAGAAAATGGCTCTCGAGCTGTTCAAGCCGTTCATTTTCGGCAAGCTGGAAATGCGCGGTCTGGCGACCACCATCAAAGCTGCCAAGAAGATGGTCGAGCGCGAGCTGCCTGAGGTCTGGGACGTTCTCGCCGAAGTGATTCGCGAACACCCAGTGCTGCTCAACCGTGCTCCGACCCTTCACCGTCTGGGTATCCAGGCGTTTGAACCGGTTCTCATCGAAGGTAAGGCAATCCAGCTGCACCCGTTGGTCTGTGCGGCATACAACGCCGACTTTGACGGTGACCAGATGGCTGTTCACGTGCCGCTGACGCTGGAAGCCCAGCTCGAAGCGCGCGCACTGATGATGTCGACCAACAACATCCTGTCGCCAGCCAACGGTGAGCCAATCATCGTTCCTTCGCAGGACGTTGTACTGGGTCTGTACTACATGACTCGTGAAGCGATCAACGCCAAAGGCGAAGGTCGTGTGTTCGCGGATCTGCAGGAAGTTGACCGTGTGTTCCGTGCCGGCGAAGCCGCTCTGCACGCCAAGGTCAAAGTGCGGATCAATGAAACCGTCAACGATCGTGATGGCGGCAGCGTGAGCGGTACCCGTATCGTCGACACCACTGTCGGCCGTGCGCTGCTGTATCAAGTTGTGCCGAAAGGTCTGTCGTATGACGTTGTCAACCAGCCGATGAAGAAAAAGGCGATCTCCAAACTGATCAACCAGTGCTACCGCGTGGTTGGTCTGAAAGAGACCGTGATCTTCGCTGACCAGTTGATGTACACCGGTTTTGCCTACTCGACGATTTCGGGTGTTTCCATCGGCGTTAACGACTTTGTTATCCCTGATGAAAAAGCTCGCATCATCGACGCCGCTACCGATGAAGTGAAAGAGATCGAAAGTCAGTACGCCTCCGGCCTGGTAACCCAGGGCGAGAAGTACAACAAGGTGATCGACCTCTGGTCCAAGGCCAACGATGAAGTCTCCAAGGCGATGATGTCCAACCTTTCGAAAGAAAAGGTTGTCGACCGTCACGGCGAGACGGTTGACCAGGAATCCTTCAACTCGATGTACATGATGGCTGACTCGGGTGCGCGGGGTTCCGCTGCTCAGATCCGTCAGCTGGCCGGTATGCGTGGTCTGATGGCCAAGCCGGACGGCTCCATCATCGAAACGCCGATTACTGCGAACTTCCGTGAAGGTCTGAGCGTACTTCAGTACTTCATCTCGACTCACGGAGCTCGTAAAGGTCTGGCGGATACCGCGTTGAAAACCGCGAACTCCGGTTACCTGACCCGTCGTCTGGTAGACGTGGCGCAGGATCTGGTCGTTACCGAGGTCGATTGCGGTACCGAGCAGGGTCTGGTCATGACGCCGCACATTGAAGGCGGTGACGTGGTCGAGCCTCTGGGTGAGCGTGTGCTGGGTCGTGTCATTGCTCGCGACGTGTTCAAGCCTGGCACTGAGGACGTCATCGTTCCGGCCGGCACTCTGGTCGACGAGAAGTGGGTCGAGTTCATCGAGCTGAACAGCATCGACGAAGTGATCGTGCGCTCGCCAATCAGCTGTGAAACCCGTTACGGCATTTGCGCCAAGTGCTACGGCCGTGATCTGGCTCGCGGTCACCAGGTGAACATCGGTGAAGCTGTCGGCGTTATCGCTGCACAGTCGATCGGTGAGCCGGGTACCCAGCTGACCATGCGTACGTTCCACATCGGTGGTGCGGCAAGCCGTACTTCCGCTGCCGACAGCGTTCAGGTGAAGAACGGCGGTATCGTCCGTCTGCACAACCTGAAGCACGTTGAGCGTCTCGACGGCAATCTGGTCGCGGTCTCGCGTTCCGGCGAGCTGGCGATCGCTGACGAGTTCGGTCGTGAGCGTGAGCGTTATAAACTGCCTTATGGTGCAGTGATCTCGGTGAAGGAAGGCGACAAGGTCGACGCTGGCTCTATCGTGGCCAAGTGGGACCCGCACACTCACCCGATCGTTACCGAAATGAAAGGTACCGTGACCTACGTGGGCATGGAAGAAGGTATTACGATCAAGCGCCAGACCGACGAACTGACCGGTCTGACCAACATCGAAGTACTGGATGCCAAAGATCGTCCGGCAGCTGGCAAGGACATTCGTCCTGCGGTCAAGATGGTCGGCGCCGATGGCAAGGATCTGCTGCTGCCAGGCACTGACGTGCCGGCTCAGTACTTCCTGCCGGCAAACGCTCTGGTAGGTGTAGCGGACGGTGCTCAAGTGGGCGTGGGTGATGTCATTGCCCGTATCCCGCAAGAAACGTCCAAAACCCGTGACATCACGGGTGGTCTGCCGCGCGTTGCCGACCTGTTCGAAGCGCGTCGTCCGAAGGAAGCGTCCATCCTGGCGGAAGTCAGCGGTACGATTGCATTCGGTAAGGAAACAAAAGGCAAGCGTCGTCTGGTGATTACGCCGAATGACGGTAGCGATCCGTACGAAGAGCTGATCCCGAAATGGCGTCATCTGAACGTCTTCGAAGGTGAGCAAGTGAACCGCGGCGAAGTTATCTCCGACGGTCCTAGCGATCCGCACGACATTCTGCGTCTGTTGGGTGTCAGCGCGCTGGCGAAATACATTGTCAACGAGATTCAGGACGTTTACCGCCTGCAGGGCGTAAAGATCAACGACAAGCACATCGAAACGATCCTTCGTCAGATGCTGCGTAAAGTCGAGATCACCGAGTCTGGCGATTCGAGCTTCATCAAGGGTGACCAGATGGAGTTGACGCATGTACTGGTCGAAAACGAGCGCCTGACACAGGACGAGAAGTTCATCGCGAAGTTTACGCGCGTGCTGCTGGGTATCACCAAGGCATCGCTGTCGACCGAATCGTTCATCTCGGCGGCCTCCTTCCAGGAGACCACCCGTGTTCTGACGGAAGCAGCAGTGACTGGCAAGCGCGACTACCTGCGTGGTCTGAAGGAAAACGTGGTCGTGGGTCGTCTGATTCCGGCCGGTACCGGTCTGGCTTATCACAGCGAGCGCAAGCGTCGCCGTGATGCTGACAAACCGCTGCGTGTGAGCGCGAGCGAAGTCGAAGCCGCACTGACAGAAGCGTTGAACTCAAGCAGTAATTAAGAGCAGGGCCCTGATTTCGATGCCCACCCTTTGCTGACAGGCTTTTTGCCGTGAGGGGGGTGGGTGCGGAGGTCGGGGCTTTGCCTTGACTGGGGGCAGGATCCTCTTTAGACTCTTGTACCCCTAAATCTGGCGGGACGTATGTCCGGCCATTTTGCTTTTCTTGTAAGACAATAGCGTCGCAAGACAACAGTGGAGCTAGTAGATGGCAACTATCAACCAGCTGGTACGTCAGCCGCGTAAGCGTATCGTCGAGAAATCCGACGTGCCTGCGCTGCAGAACTGCCCGCAACGTCGTGGTGTGTGCACTCGTGTGTACACGACTACGCCGAAAAAACCTAACTCGGCACTGCGTAAAGTATGCCGTGTGCGTCTGACCAACGGTTTCGAGGTTTCCTCGTACATCGGTGGTGAAGGCCACAACCTGCAAGAGCACAGCGTCGTCCTGATCCGTGGCGGTCGTGTAAAAGACTTGCCAGGTGTTCGTTACCACACCGTTCGCGGCTCCTTGGATACTTCCGGCGTTAAAGGCCGTAACCAGGGTCGTTCGAAATACGGTACCAAGCGTCCTAAATAAGGTCGCTTGACGTAAACAGCAGTTTCTATTTTTCTGAGTCGATAAGAGTAAGGTCGGACGAATCCTCTGGATTCTGTTTCCGAGCTAACCTGAAGACCGTTTGAGGGCTTATCCATGCCAAGAAGACGCGTAGCAGCCAAGCGCGAAGTGCTTGACGATCCAAAATACGGAAGCCAAATCCTGGCCAAGTTCATGAACCACGTGATGGAAAGCGGCAAGAAAGCCGTTGCCGAGCGTATCGTTTATGGCGCGCTGGAAAAGGTTAAAGAACGCAAGAACAGCGATCCCCTGGAAATCTTCGAGAAAGCTCTCGACGCCATCGCTCCGCTGGTCGAAGTAAAGTCGCGCCGTGTTGGCGGTGCTACTTACCAGGTTCCGGTCGAAGTTCGTCCGTCCCGTCGTAATGCTCTGGCAATGCGTTGGCTGGTAGACTTCGCGCGCAAGCGCGGTGAGAAGTCTATGGCTCTGCGTTTGGCTGGCGAACTGCTGGACGCCGCTGAAGGCAAAGGTGCTGCGGTCAAGAAGCGTGAAGACGTGCACCGTATGGCTGAGGCCAACAAGGCTTTCTCGCACTACCGCTTCTAATCTCAGCGTCACTATTTTTGCGAGGGCTTTATGGCTCGTACTACTCCGATTAACCGCTACCGTAACATCGGTATCGTTGCTCACGTGGATGCTGGTAAAACCACCACCACCGAGCGCGTCCTTTTTTACACTGGCGTAAACCACAAAATGGGCGAGGTGCATGATGGCGCCGCGACCATGGACTGGATGGTTCAGGAGCAGGAGCGTGGTATTACCATTACTTCTGCTGCGACCACTGCTTTCTGGCAGGGCTCTGTCAAACAGCATAAAGACCGTTATCGCTTCAACATCATCGATACACCGGGCCACGTTGACTTCACCATCGAAGTAGAGCGCTCGCTGCGCGTACTCGACGGCGCCGTCGTTGTGTTCTGTGGTACCTCGGGTGTTGAGCCTCAGTCGGAAACCGTATGGCGCCAAGCCAACAAATACGGTGTTCCACGTCTTGTTTACGTCAACAAGATGGACCGTGCTGGTGCGAACTTCCTGCGCGTCGTAGGTCAGATCAAACAGCGTCTGGGTCACACTCCAGTGCCTATTCAGCTGGCTATCGGCTCGGAAGACAACTTCCAGGGCCAGATCGACCTGATGACCATGGAAGCGGTTTACTGGGACGACGCTGACAAGGGCATGACCCCTCGTCGCGAAGCAATCCCTGCCGAGCTGCAAGAGCTGGCTGCCGAGTGGCGCAGCAACATGGTCGAGGCTGCTGCCGAAGCCAACGAAGAGCTGATGAACAAGTATCTGGAAGGTGAAGAGCTGTCGATCGAAGAGATCAAGGCTGCTCTGCGTCAGCGTACTATCGCCGGCGAAATCGTTCTGGCTGTCTGCGGTTCCTCGTTCAAGAACAAGGGTGTTCCCCTAGTTCTCGACGCCGTTGTTGATTACCTGCCAGCTCCGGTCGAAATTCCTGCGATCAAGGGTATCAACCCTGATGACAAGGAACTCGACAAGGACGATCCGGCTGTTCGTCATGACGAGCGTCATGCCGACGACAACGAGCCGTTCTCGGCTCTGGCGTTCAAGATCGCGACCGACCCGTTCGTGGGTTCGATCACGTTCGTTCGCGTTTACTCGGGTGCTCTGAATTCCGGTGACTCGGTTCTGAACTCGGTGAAAGGCAAGAAAGAGCGTGTGGGCCGTATGGTTCAGATGCATGCCAACACCCGTGAAGAAATCAAGGAAGTACTGGCGGGTGACATCGCTGCCCTGATCGGCATGAAAGATGTAACCACCGGTGAAACCCTGTGTGCCTTGGATAAGCCAATTATCCTTGAGCGTATGGACTTCCCTGAGCCGGTTATTTCGGTTGCTGTTGAGCCGAAGACCAAAGATGACCAGGAAAAAATGGGTATCGCTCTGAGCAAGCTGGCTCAGGAAGACCCGTCTTTCCGCGTCAAGACTGATGAAGAGACTGGTCAGACGATCATCTCTGGCATGGGCGAATTGCACCTGGACATCCTGGTTGACCGGATGCGCCGTGAGTTCAACGTCGAAGCCAACATCGGTAAACCGCAGGTTTCTTACCGTGAGAAGATCACCAAGAACTGCGAGATCGAAGGCAAGTTCGTTCGTCAGTCCGGCGGTCGTGGTCAGTTCGGCCATTGCTGGATCCGTTTTGCTCCTGCTGATGAAGGTCAGGAAGGTCTGCAATTCGTGAACGAAGTGGTTGGTGGTGTTGTTCCTAAGGAATACATTCCTGCCATTCAGAAGGGCATTGAAGAGCAGATGAAGAACGGTGTTGTTGCCGGCTATCCGCTCATCGGCCTGAAGGCTACCGTCTTTGACGGTTCTTACCACGACGTCGACTCCAACGAGATGGCGTTCAAGGTGGCTGCCTCCATGGCGACCAAGCAACTGGCCCAGAAGGGCGGTGGTGTGGTGCTTGAGCCGATCATGAAGGTAGAAGTTGTAACACCTGAGGACTACATGGGTGACGTGATGGGTGACCTGAACCGTCGTCGCGGCATGATCCAGGGTATGGAAGATACGGTTTCCGGCAAGGTTATCCGCGCCGAGGTTCCGTTGGGTGAGATGTTCGGTTATGCAACCGACGTTCGTTCCATGTCTCAGGGTCGCGCCAGCTACTCTATGGAATTCTCCAAATACTCCGAAGCTCCGTCGAACATCGTCGAAGCTCTCGTTAAAAAACAAGGCTGATTCAGCCCCTTTAGGCTAGGAGTTCACTGTCGTGGCTAAAGAAAAATTTGAACGTAACAAACCGCACGTCAACGTTGGCACCATTGGTCACGTTGACCACGGTAAAACCACTCTGACCGCTGCTCTGACTCGCGTCTGCTCCGAAGTTTTCGGTTCGGCTAAAGTCGACTTCGACAAAATCGACAGCGCGCCAGAGGAAAAGGCTCGTGGTATCACCATCAACACTGCTCACGTTGAGTACGATTCGTCCGTACGTCACTACGCGCACGTTGACTGCCCAGGCCACGCCGACTACGTCAAAAACATGATCACAGGTGCTGCCCAGATGGACGGCGCGATCCTGGTTTGCTCGGCCGCTGATGGTCCGATGCCGCAAACCCGTGAGCACATCCTGCTGTCCCGTCAGGTTGGCGTTCCGTACATCGTTGTCTTCCTGAACAAGGCTGACATGGTTGACGACGCTGAGCTGCTGGAACTGGTCGAGATGGAAGTTCGTGACCTGCTGAGCACCTACGAGTTCCCAGGCGACGACACTCCGATCATCATCGGTTCTGCTCTGATGGCTCTGAACGGCCAAGACGACAACGAAATGGGTACCTCGGCCGTTAAGAAACTGGTTGAGACTCTGGACAGCTACATCCCAGAACCAGTTCGTGCTATCGACAAGCCGTTCCTGATGCCAATCGAAGACGTGTTCTCGATCTCCGGTCGCGGTACCGTTGTTACCGGTCGTGTTGAGCGTGGCATCATCAAGATCCAGGAAGAAGTTGAGATCGTGGGTCTGCGTGACACCACTAAAACTACTTGCACTGGCGTTGAGATGTTCCGCAAGCTGCTGGACGAAGGCCGTGCTGGCGAGAACTGCGGCGTTCTGCTGCGTGGTACCAAGCGTGACGACGTTGAGCGTGGTCAGGTTCTGGTTAAGCCAGGTACCGTTAAGCCTCACACTCAGTTCGAAGCTGAAATCTACGTTCTGAGCAAGGAAGAAGGCGGTCGTCACACTCCGTTCTTCAAAGGCTACCGTCCACAGTTCTACTTCCGTACTACCGACGTAACTGGTAGCTGCGAACTGCCGGAAGGCACCGAAATGGTTATGCCAGGTGACAACGTTAAAGTTTCCGTCACTCTGATCAAGCCAATCGCAATGGAAGACGGTCTGCGTTTCGCTATCCGTGAAGGCGGTCGTACCGTCGGCGCCGGCGTCGTAGCCAAAATCATCGCCTAAGCGTTGATTTGAGAAAAAGCCCCCGCTTGCGGGGGCTTTTTTATTGGGTTGACACTCTGTTAGCTCGTCTATAGAATTGCGCCTCCTTTTAACGGGCGTATTGCGCTCGGTGGGAAGTAGCCTGGAGTCTGAAATCCAATGCAAAATCAGCAAATCCGTATCAGGTTGAAGGCTTTCGACCATCGCCTGATCGACCAATCCACCCAGGAAATCGTGGAAACCGCGAAACGTACTGGTGCTCAAGTGCGTGGTCCAATTCCACTGCCTACCCGTAAAGAGCGGTTCACCGTTCTGGTTTCTCCGCACGTCAACAAAGACGCGCGCGACCAGTACGAGATCCGCACTCATAAGCGCGTTCTGGACATCGTCCAGCCAACGGATAAAACCGTTGATGCACTTATGAAGCTTGATCTTGCGGCAGGTGTGGAAGTGCAGATCAGCCTCGGCTAAGACTTGGGTCTTGGTCGTGTAACGCTCTGAAATGGGCGGCCATAGCGGGTGAAAGCCCCGTACACTCATGAGGTTTACAACATGACTATTGGTGTAGTCGGTCGAAAAGCGGGCATGACCCGTATTTTCACCGAAGAAGGTGTCTCCATTCCGGTCACGGTCATTGAGATCGAGCCGAATCGCGTCACCCAGTTCAAAACCGAAGAAAGCGATGGCTATCGTGCAGTGCAAGTCACTGTCGGTGAGCGTCGTGCTTCGCGCGTGACTGCAGCTCAAGCAGGTCACTTCGCTAAAGCGAACGTTGCCGCTGGTCGCACTGTTCTGGAATTCCGCCTTGAAGAAGGTGAGTACCAGGCCGGCGATCTGATCAATGCAGAAATCTTCGCAGCTGGCCAACTGGTAGATGTTACCGGTCAGTCGAAAGGTAAAGGCTTCGCCGGTACCATCAAGCGTTGGAATTTCCGCGGTCAGGACAACACCCACGGTAACTCCGTATCCCACCGCGTCCCAGGCTCTATCGGCCAGTGCCAGACTCCTGGTCGTGTATTCAAGGGCAAAAAAATGTCCGGTCATATGGGCGCTGAGCGCGTGACCGTGCAGTCCCTGGAAGTAGTGCGCGTGGACGCTGAACGCAATCTGTTGTTGGTCAAGGGTGCTGTTCCTGGCGCTACTGGCGGCAACGTGGTTGTACGTCCAGCAGCCAAGGCTCGCGGTTAAGGGGAAGCTGACATGCAATTAAATGTAAATGACGCTCAAGCGATCGAAGTTTCCGAACTGACATTTGGCGGCGAGTTCAACGAGACGCTGGTTCACCAAGCAGTCGTGGCCTACATGGCTGGCGGCCGTCAAGGTAGCAAGCAGCAAAAGACCCGTTCCGACGTTTCCGGTGGCGGCAAGCGCCCATGGCGTCAGAAGGGTACTGGCCGTGCTCGTGCCGGTACTATCCGTAGCCCAATCTGGCGTGGCGGCGGTACCACTTTCGCAGCACGTCCTCAGGACCACTCTCAGAAGCTCAACAAGAAGATGTACCGCGCAGCACTGCGCTCCATCCTCGCTGAGCTGGTTCGTACTGATCGTCTGGTCGTGGTTCAGGATTTCGCCGTTGAATCGCCGAAAACCAAAGACCTGCTGGGCAAACTGAACAACATGAGCCTGACCGACGTTCTGATCGTGTCGGACGCTGTTGATCAGAACCTGTACCTGGCTGCTCGTAACCTGCCGCACGTTGATGTGCGTGACGTACAAGGTTCCGATCCAGTTAGTCTGATCGCATACGACAAAGTGTTGATCACTGTGTCGGCCGTGAAGAAATTCGAGGAGCTGCTGGGATGAACCAGGAACGCGTATTTAAAGTTCTGCTTGGCCCGCACGTTTCCGAGAAGGCTACGGTTCTGGCAGACAAAAAAGGTCAGTTCGTTTTCAAGGTTGCTACTGATGCAACCAAGCTGGAAATCAAGAAGGCCGTCGAAAGCCTGTTCAGCGTGAAAGTAGAGCGCGTGACTACCCTGAATGTTCTGGGTAAAACCAAGCGCACTGCTCGCGGTCTGGGCAAGCGTAATGACTGGAAGAAGGCAGTTATCTCCCTTCAGCCAGGCCAAGATCTCGATTTCAGCAGCAGTGCTGAGTAAGGAAGGGGTGCATCATGGCAATCGTTAAATGCAAACCGACTTCCCCTGGCCGCCGTTTTGTGGTCAAGGTGGTCAACCAGGAGCTGCACAAAGGCGCTCCTCACGCACCGCTGCTCGAGAAAAAATCGAAGTCTGGTGGTCGTAACAACAATGGCCGTATCACTACTCGTCACGTTGGTGGTGGTCATAAGCAGCATTATCGTCTGGTCGACTTCCGTCGCAACGACAAAGATGGCATCGCTGCCACTGTCGAGCGCATTGAATACGATCCAAACCGTACTGCTCACATCGCACTGCTGCTGTACGCAGACGGCGAACGTCGTTACATCATCGCGCCGAAGGGCGTGAGTGCTGGCGACCAGCTGATCGCAGGCGCACTG
Source organism: Pseudomonas sp. efr-133-TYG-103a (assembly GCF_030209235.1). NCBI lineage: Bacteria > Pseudomonadati > Pseudomonadota > Gammaproteobacteria > Pseudomonadales > Pseudomonadaceae > Pseudomonas > Pseudomonas sp. efr-133-TYG-103a. Next base: position 256,291 of record NZ_JARVSK010000013.1, on the reverse strand, counting down.
GCTCCAATCAAGCCAGGTAATGCTCTGCAGCTGCGCAACATCCCAGTGGGTTCTACCGTTCACGGTATCGAGCTGAAGCCTGGTAAAGGTGCTCAGATCGCTCGTTCCGCTGGTGCTTCGGCTCAGTTGATCGCTCGTGAAGGTGTCTACGTGACCCTGCGTCTTCGCTCCGGTGAAATGCGTAAAGTCCTGTCCGAATGCCGTGCAACTCTGGGTGAAGTTTCCAACTCCGAGCACAGCCTGCGTTCGCTGGGTAAAGCTGGTGCCAAGCGCTGGCGTGGCGTTCGCCCAACCGTTCGTGGTGTTGCCATGAACCCGGTTGACCACCCACATGGTGGTGGTGAAGGTCGTACCTCTGGTGGTCGTCATCCGGTATCGCCGTGGGGCTTCCCGACTAAGGGCGCGAAGACTCGTGGTAATAAGCGTACCGACAAAATGATCGTCCGTCGTCGCAAGTAAATAGAGGGATACGACAGTGCCACGTTCTCTGAAAAAAGGTCCTTTTATTGATCTTCACCTACTGAAGAAGATCGAAGTGGCGGCGGAAAAGAACGATCGCAAACCAGTTAAAACCTGGTCGCGTCGTTCGATGATCCTGCCACAAATGGTCGGTCTGACCATTGCTGTGCATAACGGTCGTCAGCATGTTCCTGTTCTCGTGAACGAAGACATGGTCGGCCACAAACTGGGCGAGTTTGCCGGTACCCGCACTTATCGTGGGCACGTGGCAGACAAGAAAGCCAAGCGTTAAGGGGTAAGGAACGATGGAAGTAGCCGCTAAGTTGTCGGGCGCTCGAATCTCCGCCCAGAAAGCCCGCTTGGTCGCCGACCAGATCCGCGGGAAGAAGGTGGGCGAAGCGCTCAACCTGTTGGCTTTCAGCAGTAAGAAAGCCGCCGAGATCATGAAAAAAGTGCTGGAGTCGGCCGTAGCCAACGCCGAGCATAACGAAGGCGCAGACGTTGATGACCTGAAGGTCTCCACCGTTTTCGTCAACGAAGGGCGTTCGCTGAAGCGCATCATGCCACGTGCCAAAGGCCGTGCTGATCGCATCGTCAAGCGGTCTTGCCATATCACTGTCAAGGTTGCTGACAAGTAACGGAGTCGAAGAGATGGGTCAGAAAGTACATCCCATTGGCATTCGCCTGGGAATCGTCAAGGAGCACACCTCCGTCTGGTACGCAGACGGTCGGACTTATGCGGACTACTTGTTCGCTGATCTGAAGGTGCGTGAGTATCTCCAAGACAAACTAAAAAGCGCGTCCGTAAGCCGTATCGATATCCATCGTCCGGCTCAGACTGCACGTATCACCATCCACACCGCTCGTCCCGGCATCGTGATCGGCAAGAAAGGTGAAGATGTTGAGAAACTGCGTCAGGACCTGACCAAGCAAATGGGTGTGCCTGTGCACATCAATATCGAAGAGATCCGCAAGCCGGAACTCGACGGTATGCTGGTTGCGCAGAGCGTAGCTCAGCAGCTGGAGCGTCGCGTAATGTTCCGTCGCGCTATGAAGCGCGCAGTACAGAACGCCATGCGCATTGGTGCCAAAGGCATCAAAATCCAAGTGAGCGGTCGTCTCGGCGGTGCTGAAATCGCACGTACTGAATGGTATCGCGAAGGTCGTGTGCCACTGCACACCCTGCGTGCCGACATCGACTATGCCAACTACGAAGCTCACACCACCTACGGTGTGATCGGTGTAAAGGTTTGGATCTTCAAAGGCGAAGTAATTGGTGGTCGCCAGGAAGAGCTGAAACCGCAAGCACCAGCGCCTCGTAAAAAAGCTGCTAAGTAAGGGGTACGCCAAATGTTGCAACCAAAGCGTACGAAGTTCCGCAAGCAGATGACCGGCCACAACCGTGGTCTGGCACTGCGCGGTAGCAAAGTCAGCTTCGGCGAGTTCGCGCTGAAGTCTGTAGCTCGTGGTCGTCTCACCGCTCGTCAGATCGAGTCAGCGCGTCGTGCTCTGACCCGTCACGTAAAACGTGGTGGCAAGATCTGGATCCGTGTATTCCCGGACAAGCCTATCTCCAAAAAGCCCCTCGAAGTTCGTATGGGTAAAGGTAAGGGTAACGTCGAATACTGGGTTGCCCAGATTCAGCCAGGCAAAGTCCTGTATGAAATCGAGGGTGTTTCCGAAGAGTTGGCGCGTGAGGCTTTCGCCCTGGCTGCTGCAAAGCTGCCGCTCGCCACCTCCTTTGTTAAGCGGACGGTGATGTGATGAAAGCGAATGAACTTCGTGAAAAATCAGCACAGCAACTGAACGAGCAACTGCTCGGCTTGCTGCGCGACCAGTTCAATCTGCGCATGCAGAAGGCAACTGGCCAGTTGGGGCAGTCTCACCTGCTCTCGCAAGTTAAGCGTGACATCGCTCGCGTGAAGACTGTGCTCAACCAGCAGGCAGGTAAGTAATCATGGCTGAAGCCGAAAAAACCGTCCGTACGCTGACTGGCCGTGTTGTCAGCGACAAGATGGACAAGACCATCACCGTTCTGATTGAGCGTCGCGTCAAGCACCCGATCTACGGTAAATACGTTAAGCGTTCGACTAAGCTGCACGCGCACGACGAAACCAACCAATGCCACATCGGCGACAAGGTCACTATTCGTGAAACTCGTCCGATGGCCAAGACCAAATCTTGGGCGCTGGTTGATGTTCTCGAACGCGCTGTGGAAGTCTAAGGGCTAGGGGTCGGAGAAATTATATGATTCAGACTCAATCCATGCTCGATGTGGCCGATAACAGCGGCGCTCGCCGCGTTATGTGCATCAAGGTGCTTGGTGGCTCTCATCGTCGTTACGCTGGTATCGGTGACATCATCAAAGTGACCGTAAAGGAAGCAATTCCGCGCGGTAAGGTGAAGAAAGGTCAAGTGATGACTGCTGTTGTAGTCCGCACTCGCCACGGTGTTCGTCGTGCAGACGGCTCCATCATCCGCTTTGACGGCAACGCTGCTGTTCTGTTGAACAACAAGCAAGAGCCGATCGGCACCCGTATCTTTGGGCCAGTGACCCGTGAACTTCGTACTGAGAAGTTCATGAAGATCGTCTCGCTCGCCCCAGAAGTGCTGTAAGGAGATCCGACATGCAAAAGATTCGTCGTGACGACGAGATCATCGTGATCGCCGGCAAAGACAAAGGTAAGCGCGGTAAGGTGCTCAAGGTTCTCGCTGACGACCGTCTGGTCGTTGGTGGGATCAACCTGGTGAAGCGTCATACCAAGCCTAACCCGATGTCGGGCGTACAGGGCGGTATCGTCGAGAAAGAAGCGCCACTGCACGCTTCCAACGTCGCCATTTTCAACGGCGCAACCAACAAGGCTGACCGCGTTGGTTTCAAAGTTGAAGACGGCAAAAAAATTCGTGTCTTCAAGTCGACCCAAAAAGCGGTTGATGCTTGAACACTGCTAGGTAGAAGACCATGGCACGACTGAAAGAGATTTACTGGAAGGAAATCGCACCCAAGCTTAAGGAAGAACTTAAGCTTGAGAACGTGATGGAAGTTCCACGCGTTACCAAGATCACCCTGAACATGGGTCTGGGCGAAGCGATCGGCGACAAGAAAGTCATCGAGCACGCTGTTGCTGACCTGGAAAAGATCACCGGCCAGAAAGTCGTTGTGACTTACGCTCGGAAATCCATCGCTGGCTTTAAAGTCCGTGAAGGTTGGCCGATCGGCGTCAAAGTGACTCTGCGCCGTGAGCGTATGTACGAGTTCCTGGATCGTCTGCTGTCGATCTCCCTGCCTCGGGTTCGCGACTTCCGCGGCCTGAATGCCAAGTCCTTCGATGGTCGTGGCAACTACAGCATGGGCGTGAAAGAGCAGATCATTTTCCCGGAAATCGACTACGACAAGATCGATGCCCTGCGCGGTCTGGACATTACCCTGACCACCACTGCTCGTACGGACGAAGAAGGTCGCGCACTGCTGCGTGCTTTTAAGTTCCCGTTCCGCAACTGATTGGAGTAGGACCATGGCCAAGAAGAGCATGAAAAACCGTGAGCTGAAGCGTCAGCTCACCGTTGCCAAGTACGCTACCAAGCGTGCTGCGCTGAAAGCGATCATCGTGGATCTGAACGCAAGTCCAGAAGCACGTTGGGAAGCGACCGTCGCACTTCAGAAGCAACCACGTGACGCAAGCGCCTCGCGCATGCGTAACCGTTGCCGTCTGACCGGTCGTCCGCACGGCGTTTACCGCAAGTTCGGCCTCGGCCGTAACATGCTGCGTCAAGCAGCAATGCGTGGCGACGTACCAGGTCTGGTTAAAGCCAGCTGGTAAGCCGTACTTCTCGCAACGCGCCGCTCGGATTCGTCGAAACCGACCGGCGTGATGCCTGAATTCGAATCAAGCCCCTTTTGGGGCTTGATTCGTTTCTGGGGTGCGTCTAGAATTGCCGGCTCGCCAGAGCCCGTGTCTTCACGTGCCCGGAATTTTTAGGCGATAGGTTGTAGCCGCAAGGCTCATTTTTTTTGTATCAGGAGCGTCTAGCCCATGAGTATGCAGGACCCGTTAGCGGACATGCTAACTCGTATCCGTAATGCCCAGATGGCTGAAAAGCCCGTCGTAAGCATGCCATCTTCCACGTTGAAGGTAGCTGTAGCCAAAGTTCTCAAGGACGAAGGTTACATTGCGGGTTATCAGATCAGCAGCGAAACCAAACCGTTGCTGTCCATCGAGCTGAAATACTTCGAAGGCCGTCCAGTCATCGAAGAAGTCAAGCGCGTTAGCCGTCCAGGCCTGCGTCAGTACAAGTCCGTTGATGATCTGCCAAAAGTTCGTGGCGGTCTCGGCGTGTCTATCGTCTCCACCAACAAAGGTGTGATGACGGATCGTGCTGCGCGCGCTGCCGGTGTCGGCGGCGAAGTGCTTTGCACTGTGTTCTAAGGGGGGGATAAGCATGTCACGCGTAGCTAAGAACCCCGTTAAGTTGCCAGCAGGCGTCGAAGTCAAGCTCGTCGGCCAGCAGCTTTCGGTGAAGGGTGCCAAGGGCACTCTCGACCTGAACGTTCACTCGTCCGTTGAAATTGTTGAAGAGTCCGGTGAGCTGCGTTTTGCTGCTCGCAACGGCGATCAGCAGACTCGCGCAATGGCCGGTACCACTCGTGCGTTGGTAAACAACATGGTCCAGGGCGTAAGCCAAGGCTTCGAGCGCAAGCTCCAGCTGGTCGGTGTTGGTTACAAAGCGCAAGCAAAAGGCAAGGTGCTGAACCTGGCTCTTGGCTTCTCGCACCCAGTGGATTACGAACTGCCGGAAGGCATCACCGCTGAGACTCCCAACCAAACCGATATCCTGATCCGTGGTATCGACAAGCAGTTGGTTGGTCAAGTGGCCGCTGAGATCCGCGACTTCCGCCGTCCAGAGCCGTACAAAGGCAAAGGCGTGCGTTACGCGGACGAAGTCGTCCGTCGTAAAGAAGCCAAGAAGAAGTAGGGCATAGCAAATGACCGTCAAAAAAGTTACCCGACTGCGTCGCGCTCGCAAAGCACGCCTGAAAATGCACGAACTCGAAGTCGTGCGTCTCTGCGTGTACCGCTCTTCGCAGCACATTTATGCCCAGGTCATTTCGGCCGACGGCAGCAAAGTCCTGGCAAACGCCTCGACTTTGGACAAAGAACTGCGTGATGGGGCCACTGGCAACATCGACGCGGCCACTAAAGTTGGCCAGCTGATCGCTGAGCGTGCGAAAGCCGCCGGTGTATCGCAAGTGGCTTTTGATCGTTCCGGCTTCAAGTACCACGGTCGCGTCAAGGCGCTGGCTGATGCTGCTCGTGAAGGCGGGCTGGAGTTCTAAGTTATGGCAAATAACGACCAAAAACGCGACGAAGGCTACATCGAGAAGCTGGTTCAGGTTAATCGCGTAGCAAAAACCGTAAAAGGCGGCCGTATCTTCACTTTCACCGCGTTGACCGTGGTAGGTGATGGTAAGGGCCGTGTTGGCTTCGGCCGTGGCAAGTCGCGTGAAGTGCCTGCTGCGATCCAGAAGGCAATGGAAGCTGCTCGCCGCAACATGATCCAGGTTGATCTGAACGGCACCACTCTGCAGTACGCCATGAAGTCCGCTCACGGTGCTTCCAAGGTTTACATGCAGCCTGCTTCTGAAGGTACTGGCATCATCGCCGGCGGCGCAATGCGTGCTGTCCTGGAAGTTGCCGGCGTTCAGAACGTTCTGGCCAAGTGCTACGGTTCGACCAACCCTGTCAACGTTGTTCACGCAACGTTCAAGGGTCTGAAGGCCATGCAGTCTCCTGAGTCCATTGCTGCCAAGCGCGGCTTGAACGTTGAGGAGATCATCTGATCATGGCTACCGTTAAAGTCACTTTGATCAAAAGCATGAGCGGCCGCATCCCTAACCACAAACTGTGCGTTAAGGGTCTGGGTCTGCGTCGCATCGGTCACACTGTAGAAGTCGCTGACACCCCGGAAAACCGTGGGATGATCAACAAGGCTTACTACATGCTGCGAGTCGAGGGTTAATCGATGAAACTCAATGATCTGAGTCCTGCGCCGGGTTCCCGTCGCGAGAAGCATCGTCCGGGCCGTGGTATCGGTAGTGGTTTGGGTAAGACCGGTGGCCGTGGCCACAAAGGTCAGACCTCCCGCTCCGGTGGCACCATCGCTCCGGGCTTCGAAGGCGGTCAACAGCCGTTGCATCGTCGTCTGCCAAAGTTCGGCTTCGTCTCTTTGAAGGCTATGGATCGTGCAGAAGTCCGCACCTCCGAGCTGGCTAAAGTTGAAGGCGTTGTAACTGTGCAGTCCCTGAAGGATGCCAACGTGATCAACCAAAACGTACAGCGTGTGAAAATCATGCTGTCCGGTGAGGTTACTCGCGCGGTCACCCTCAAAGGTATCGCAGCCACCAAAGGTGCGCGTGCGGCTATCGAAGCAGCTGGCGGCAAGTTCGAGGAATAAATGGCTAAGCAAGGTGCTCTCTCAGCGCTCAGCAAAAGCGGCGGGTTGTCCGAGCTCTGGGCTCGACTGCGATTTCTGTTCCTGGCGATTATCGTCTACCGGATCGGTGCGCATATCCCAGTTCCAGGTATCAACCCTGACCGGCTGGCGGACCTGTTTCGACAGAATGAGGGGACCATTCTTAGCTTGTTCAACATGTTTTCCGGTGGTGCGCTGGAGCGCATGAGCATCTTTGCACTGGGGATCATGCCGTACATTTCGGCATCGATCATCATGCAGCTCATGACCGCTGTCAGCCCACAGCTGGAGCAGTTGAAGAAGGAAGGTGAGGCTGGTCGTCGCAAGATCAGCCAATACACCCGCTATGGCACCGTCGTCCTGGCCCTGGTTCAAGCTATTGGCATGTCCATTGGCTTGGCCGGTCAGGGCGTTGCTTTCTCTGCTGATATCGGCTTCCACTTCGTTGCAGTCACCACCTTCGTGGCCGGTGCGCTGTTCATGATGTGGCTGGGCGAGCAGATTACAGAGCGCGGTGTTGGTAACGGTATCTCGATGTTGATTTTTTCGGGTATCGTCGCCGGTCTTCCGAGAGCGATCGGGCAGTCTTTCGAGTCTGCGCGTCAGGGTGATATCAACATTTTCGCTTTGGTCGCCATCGGTTTGCTGGCAGTAGCGATTATCGGTTTCGTGGTGTTCATTGAGCGTGGTCAGCGTCGTATCGCCGTTCACTACGCCAAGCGTCAGCAGGGCCGCAAGGTCTTCGCTGCGCAGACCAGCCACTTGCCGTTGAAAGTGAACATGGCCGGTGTCATTCCGGCTATTTTCGCAAGCAGCATTCTGCTGTTTCCGGCTTCGTTGGGTGCCTGGTTCGGTCAGTCTGAAGGTATGGGCTGGTTGCAGGACATCTCGCAGTCGATCGCTCCTGGTCAGCCGTTGAATATTCTGCTGTTTAGTGCAGGGATTATTTTCTTCTGCTTCTTCTATACGGCGTTGATGTTCAATCCGAAAGACGTAGCGGAAAACCTGAAGAAGTCCGGTGCCTTTATTCCGGGTATCCGTCCTGGTGAGCAGTCTGCGCGTTATATTGATGGCGTGCTGACCCGTCTGACCATGTTCGGTGCTCTCTATATGATGGCCGTGTGTCTGCTGCCCCAGTTCCTGGTGGTTGCCGCAAACGTGCCGTTCTACCTTGGCGGGACCTCGTTGCTGATCGTGGTCGTGGTTGTTATGGACTTCATGTCCCAAGTGCAATCTCACCTCGTTTCGCACCAGTATGAATCCCTGATGAAGAAAGCCAACCTGAAGGGCTACGGCAGCGGCATGCTGCGCTGAAGCACCCATAAGGTTCGAGGAGTTGGTGATGAAAGTTCGTGCATCGGTGAAAAAGCTGTGCCGTAACTGCAAGATTATTCGCCGCGAAGGTGTTGTTCGAGTAATTTGCAGCGCGGAACCACGTCACAAGCAGCGCCAAGGCTGAGTGTGATCTGTGCTAAAAGCCCAGCAGCTAGTGCGCTGCTGGGTTGATTATTTGTTATTACAGCGATATTATCTCGCGCCCTATTTCTTGGCTTCCGGGGCGTAGGTAGCTGTCAATTGGAGTCCCACTGAATGGCCCGTATTGCAGGCGTTAACATTCCAGATAACAAGCATACTGTTATCTCGCTGACCTACATCTATGGTGTTGGTCGCACGACTGCACAGAAAATCTGTGCTACCACCGGGGTTAACCCGGCGGCGAAGATCAAAGATCTGAGCGACGAGCAGATTGAACAGCTGCGTGGCGAAGTCGCGAAGTTCACCACTGAAGGTGACCTGCGTCGCGAAATCAACATGAAAATCAAGCGCTTGATGGACCTCGGTTGCTATCGCGGTCTGCGTCATCGTCGCGGTCTTCCAGTACGCGGTCAGCGTACCAAGACCAACGCGCGTACCCGTAAAGGTCCGCGTAAGCCGATCCGCAAGTAATCGCCCCAGCGAATCGACAGGAATTAAATCATGGCAAAACCTGCTGCTCGTCCTCGTAAAAAAGTTAAAAAGACAGTGGTTGATGGCATCGCCCACATCCATGCTTCTTTTAACAACACCATCGTGACCATTACCGACCGTCAAGGTAACGCTCTTTCCTGGGCTACCTCCGGTGGTTCGGGTTTCCGCGGTTCCCGCAAGTCCACCCCGTTCGCTGCTCAAGTAGCTGCTGAGCGTGCTGGTCAAGCTGCGCTGGAATACGGCCTGAAAAACCTCGACGTCAATGTCAAAGGTCCAGGTCCAGGTCGTGAATCCGCTGTCCGTGCTTTGAACGGCTGTGGCTACAAGATCGCCAGCATCACCGACGTGACGCCAATCCCGCACAACGGGTGCCGTCCGCCGAAGAAGCGCCGCGTGTAATCCAGGAGATTGTAAAGAATGGCTCGTTACATTGGTCCAAAATGCAAACTCGCTCGTCGCGAAGGCACCGATCTCTTCCTGAAGAGCGGCGTGCGCGCTATCGAATCGAAGTGCAACATCGAAGCAGCACCAGGCATCCACGGTCAACGCCGCGGCCGCCAATCCGACTACGGCACCCAGCTGCGTGAAAAGCAGAAAGTCCGTCGTATCTATGGCGTTCTCGAGCGTCAGTTCAGCGGTTACTACAAAGAAGCGGCCGGCAAGAAAGGCGCAACTGGCGAGAACCTGCTGCAACTGCTCGAATGCCGTCTGGACAACGTCGTATACCGTATGGGTTTCGGTTCTACTCGTGCCGAATCTCGTCAGCTGGTATCGCACAAGTCGGTTAGCGTAAACGGCAAAACCGTTAACGTTCCGTCCTACCAGGTTCGTGCTGGTGACGTGGTCGCTATTCGCGAAAAAGCGAAAAACCAACTGCGTATCGTCCAGGCTCTCGATCTGTGTGCCCAACGTGGCCGCGTAGAATGGGTAGAAGTAGACACTGAGAAAAAATCTGGCGTTTTCAAAAGCGTTCCAGTTCGCAGTGATCTGTCCGCCGACATCAACGAAAGCCTGATTGTCGAGCTCTACTCCAAGTAAGGGCTAGAAAATAGGTGCATCCATGCAGATTTCGGTAAATGAGTTCCTGACACCCCGCCACATTGATGTGCAGGTTGTCAGTCCAACCCGCGCCAAGATCACTCTCGAGCCTCTCGAGCGTGGTTTCGGCCATACCCTGGGCAACGCGCTGCGCCGCATCCTGTTGTCCTCCATGCCCGGCTGTGCAGTAGTCGAGGCCGAGATTGACGGTGTACTCCATGAGTACAGCGCCATCGAAGGTGTACAGGAAGACGTCATTGAAATCCTGTTGAACCTTAAAGGTCTGGCTATCAAGCTGCACGGTCGAGACGAAGTTACGCTGACCTTGTCGAAGAAGGGTTCGGGGGTGGTTACCGCTGCCGATATTCAGCTGGATCATGATGTCGAGATCGTTAACCCCGATCACGTAATCGCTAACCTGGCGTCTAACGGCGCCCTGAACATGAAGCTCGTTGTAGCTCGTGGTCGCGGTTATGAACCAGCAGACTCGCGTCAGAGCGACGAAGACGAAAGCCGCAGCATTGGTCGCTTGCAGCTCGACTCTTCGTTCAGCCCGGTTCGTCGTATCGCATACGTGGTGGAAAACGCCCGTGTCGAACAGCGTACTAACCTGGACAAACTGGTTATCGATCTGGAAACCAACGGTACTCTGGATCCTGAAGAGGCTATCCGTCGTGCAGCAACCATCCTGCAACAGCAGTTGGCTGCGTTCGTCGACCTCAAAGGTGACAGTGAGCCGGTAGTTGTCGAACAGGAAGACGAGATCGATCCGATCCTGCTTCGTCCGGTTGACGATTTGGAACTGACTGTACGTTCGGCCAACTGCCTTAAGGCGGAGAACATTTACTACATCGGCGACCTGATTCAGCGCACCGAAGTAGAACTGTTGAAGACTCCGAACCTGGGCAAGAAATCCTTGACCGAGATCAAGGACGTTCTGGCTTCTCGTGGTCTCTCCCTCGGCATGCGCCTCGACAACTGGCCGCCTGCAAGTCTTAAGAAGGACGACAAGGCGACTGCCTGATCGTCGTAATCACCGAACGTAGTGTTTGGTAAGGAATGAACCATGCGTCATCGTAAAAGTGGACGTCACCTGAGCCGTACCAGCTCGCACCGCAAGGCCATGTTTCAAAACATGGCGGTGTCGCTGTTCGAGCACGAGCTGATCAAAACTACCCTGCCGAAAGCCAAAGAACTGCGCCGCGTTGCCGAGCCGCTGATCACTCTGGCCAAGGAAGACAGCGTTGCTAACCGTCGTTTGGCTTTCGACCGTACTCGTTCGAAAGAAATCGTCGGCAAGCTGTTCAACGATCTGGGCAAGCGCTATGCAACCCGTCAGGGCGGCTACCTGCGTATCCTGAAGTGCGGCTTCCGCGCTGGCGACAACGCGCCTATGGCGTACGTTGAGCTCGTTGATCGTCCTGTCGGTGGTTCTGTAGAAGCCGCTGAATAAGACGTCAGTCTGTACAAAGAACCGGGCCCAGTGCCCGGTTTTTTGTTTTTTACATGGACGTATAAACGCCAACTCCCACCGTGGTTTGCGGAATTATTGCGCTAATTCTAAGTGATAAACGGAACCCTCCTCATTTACCCGTATTTTCGACACCAAATGTCAGAATTTCGGTTCTTTTCTTCACTTTTTTGCTTTTGGTGAAGTGACCTTCCGGTCATGTTGGTTCAAACTATCGCCTTTAGAGAGGAGATTCACGGCGATGCAAGGCCACCCGGATGTAATTGACTACCTCAACACGCTGCTGACCGGTGAGTTGGCTGCGCGCGACCAATATTTCATCCATTCCCGGATGTATGAGGACTGGGGTTTCAGCAAGCTCTACGAGCGTATCAATCACGAGATGGAAGAAGAGGCACAACACGCTGATGCGTTGATGCGTCGGATTCTGATGCTCGAAGGTACGCCGCGTATGCGCCCGGATGACCTGGACGTGGGCACAACCGTTCCGGAAATGCTCGCCAGCGATCTTCGCCTTGAGTACAAGGTTCGCGCAGCATTGTGCAAAGGCATCGCGTTGTGTGAGCAGCACAAGGATTACGTCAGTCGCGACATCCTGCGCCTGCAACTGGCCGATACCGAGGAAGATCACACTTACTGGCTTGAAAAGCAGCTCGGCTTGATCAAGTCCATCGGCCTGGAAAACTATCTGCAATCGCAGTTCTGATTTCCGCAGCTAAAAAAAAGCCCCTGCCACGCGCATCGTGACAGGGGCTTTTTTGTCGGCGGGGGTTTACCCCATCAGGCGCGATCCCGCTCCAGCAGCGGCTTGAGGTAGTGACCCGTGTAGGACTGCTTCATCTGCGCAACCTGCTCCGGTGTGCCCGTCGCGATGATCTGTCCACCTTTGGAGCCGCCCTCCGGCCCGAGGTCGACCAGCCAGTCAGCGGTCTTGATCACGTCAAGGTTATGCTCGATCACCACCACGGTGTTGCCGTGGTCTCGCAGACGATGCAACACGTCCAGCAATTGCTGAATGTCGGCGAAATGCAAACCTGTCGTGGGTTCGTCGAGAATGTACAGGGTTTTGCCAGTGTCGCGCTTTGACAGCTCGCGAGAGAGCTTGACCCGCTGCGCTTCGCCGCCAGACAACGTCGTCGCTGACTGACCCAGCTTGATATAGGAAAGCCCTACATCCATCAGCGTTTGCAGCTTGCGCGCGAGGGCGGGGACAGCGTCGAAGAAGGCGCGGGCCTCTTCGATGGTCATCTCCAGCACTTCATGGACGCTCTTGCCCTTGTACTTGATCTCAAGGGTTTCACGGTTGTAGCGCTTGCTCTTGCACACATCGCACGGCACGTAGATGTCCGGCAGGAAGTGCATCTCGACCTTGATCAGGCCGTCGCCCTGACAGGCTTCGCAGCGTCCGCCTTTGACGTTGAACGAGAAACGGCCTGGCCCATAACCCCGCGAACGTGATTCCGGCACGCCGGCGAACAGTTCGCGAATTGGCGTGAACAGCCCGGTATACGTCGCCGGGTTGGAGCGCGGCGTACGACCAATGGGGCTCTGGTCGATGTCGACCACTTTGTCCAGATGCTGCAGCCCGTCGATGCTGTCGTGGGTGGCGGCCTCCAGCGTCGTGGCGCCGTTCAGCTCGGTGGCGCTGAGCGGGAACAGCGTGTTGTTGATCAACGTCGATTTGCCCGACCCCGAAACACCTGTCACGCACGTCAGCAAGCCAATCGGAATCTCCAGATCGACGTTGCGCAGGTTATTGCCCCGCGCGCCTTTGAGCTTCAACGAAAGCTTCTTGTTACGCGGTGTGCGCTTGGCCGGCACCTCGATCTTCACGCGTCCGGAGAGGTATTTGCCGGTCAGCGAGTCAGGATGGTCCATGACTTCCTGCGGCGTACCTTCTGCAACGATGCTGCCGCCATGGACGCCAGCCCCCGGACCGATATCGACCACGTAGTCGGCCAGGCGGATGGCATCTTCGTCATGCTCGACCACGATAACCGTGTTGCCGATGTCCCGCAGATGGCGAAGTGTGTCGAGCAGCCGATCATTGTCACGCTGGTGCAGGCCGATCGACGGCTCGTCGAGGATATACATCACCCCGACCAGGCCGGCGCCAATCTGACTGGCGAGACGGATACGCTGCGCCTCGCCGCCGGACAGGGTGTCCGCGCTGCGGTCCAGTGTCAGGTAATCCAGTCCGACGTTGACCAGAAACTGGAGTCGTTCGCGAATCTCCTTGAGGATCTTGTCGGCGATCTCGCCACGACGGCCAGTGAGCTTCAGATCACCGAAATAGTCAGTCGCGTCGCCAATCGGCAGGCTGGTCACGGCGGGGAGGGTTTTCTCGCCGACCCAGACATGTCGAGCCTCGCGACGCAGACGCGTACCCCGGCAGTCCGGGCACGGCTGCGTGCTCAGGAACTTGGCAAGCTCCTCGCGCACGGTCGTCGACTCGGTTTCGCGGTAGCGGCGCTCAAGGTTCGGCACGATGCCTTCGAACGGGTGAGCCCGCTTTACAATGTCCCCGCGATCGTTGAGATAGCGGAAGTCGACGTTTTGCGTGCCGCTGCCGCTGAGCAGAATTTTCTGCTGATCGGCCGGCAACTCGCGGAACGGCACCTCCAGGCTAAATCCGTAGTGCTTCGCCAATGACCCGAGCATCTGGAAGTAATAGACATTACGCCGGTCCCAGCCACGTATGGCGCCCTCTGCGAGGGTCAGTTCGCCATTGACCAGGCGCTTGGTGTCGAAGAACTGTTTTACGCCCAGGCCGTCGCAGGTCGGGCATGCGCCGGCCGGGTTGTTGAAGGAGAACAGCTTGGGCTCGAGTTCGCTGATCGCATGGCCGCAGATCGGGCAGGCGAAGCGCGCCGAGAAGATCATCTCTTCGCCGGGTTCGTCGTCCATTGGTGCAACCAGCGCGATGCCATCGGCCAGCTTGAGCGCGGTCTCGAACGACTCCGCCAGACGCTGCTGGAGGTCGGAGCGCACCTTGAAACGGTCGACGACCACATCAATGGAATGCTTCTTCTGTTTATCCAGTTTCGGCAATTCATCGAGTTCGCACAGTTTTCCGTTGACCCGGGCACGCACGAAGCCTTGCGCACGCAGTTCTTCGAACACCGCAAGATGCTCGCCCTTGCGCTCGCGGACCACGGGTGCGAGGAGCATCAGCTTGCTGCCTTCCGGCTCGGCCAGCACCAGATCAACCATCTGGCTGACCGTTTGCGCTTCCAGCGGGATATCGTGATCCGGGCAGCGCGGCGTGCCCACGCGTGCGTACAGCAGGCGCAGGTAGTCGTAGATTTCAGTGATGGTCCCCACGGTGGAGCGCGGGTTGTGGGACGTCGACTTCTGTTCGATGGAGATGGCCGGTGAGAGGCCCTCGATCGTATCGACATCCGGTTTTTCCATCATCGAAAGGAATTGCCGGGCATAGGCCGACAGCGATTCGACATAGCGGCGCTGGCCTTCGGCGTACAGCGTGTCGAACGCCAGCGACGACTTGCCCGAACCGGATAGCCCGGTGATGACGATCAGTTTGTCGCGTGGCAGGGTGAGGTCGATGTTTTTCAGGTTGTGGGTTCGGGCCCCACGAATCAGGATCTTGTCCAAAGTGGCCTCGCACGGCGGGCGTCGAAAACGTAGCAGTATACGGTCAAATACTGGATGGATGCACACTATCTAATGGGAACGCTCCAGCATCCTTTCAACGGTTGCGGCGACGATGCGCGGCAAAGCGTCGTATGTGCTGTACATCGATGGGACTGGTAGAATCGCCGCCGGTTCATACGAGGTTCTTCCATGCACGATTCTCATAGCGAGCGCATGAGCGGCAGCGAAACCCGCGCGGCGGGCGGTCTGGCGCTGGTGTTCGCGTTCCGTATGCTTGGCATGTTCATGGTTTTGCCGGTCCTGGCTACGTACGGCATGGACCTGGCGGGCGCGAGTCCGGCGCTCATTGGGCTGGCGATTGGTGCATACGGCCTGACCCAGGCTGTCCTGCAGATCCCGTTCGGCATCATTTCCGACCGCATAGGCAGGCGCCCGGTCATTTATCTGGGACTGGTCGTATTCGCGCTGGGCAGTGTGCTGGCTGCGCAGTCGACATCCATCTGGGGCGTCATTGCCGGTCGCGTCCTGCAGGGCGCCGGCGCCATTTCGGCCGCAGTCATGGCGTTGCTGTCGGACCTGACCCGCGAGCAGCATCGCACCAAGGCAATGGCGATGATCGGCATGACGATCGGTGTCTCGTTCGCCATCGCGATGGTGGTGGGCCCCATTCTGACCAGCGCGTTCGGCTTGTCCGGCCTGTTCCTGGCCACCGGTGCCATGGCGCTGGTCGGCATTGCGATCATCGCGTTCGTGGTGCCCAAGTCCACCGTGACCCTTCAACATCGTGAGTCGGGCCTTGCGCGTCAGGCGCTCGGCGCGACGCTTCGTCACCCGGATCTGCTGCGTCTTGATTTGGGTATCTTCGCGTTGCACGCGATGCTCATGTCCAGTTTCGTCGCATTACCGCTGGCGCTCGTCGAGAAAGCCGGTCTGCCCAAAGAGCAGCACTGGTGGGTCTATCTGACCGCGCTGCTGATTTCCTTCTTCGCCATGATCCCGTTCATCATTTACGGTGAGAAGAAGCGGCAGATGAAGCGTATCCTGCTCGGCGCCGTGATCGTCCTGATGCTCACTGAGCTATTCTTCTGGGAGTTCGGCGACACGCTCCGGGCACTGGTGATTGGCACTGTCGTGTTTTTTACCGCGTTCAATCTGCTGGAGGCGTCGCTGCCTTCGCTGATCAGCAAGGTGTCTCCGGCGGGCGGTAAAGGCACAGCGATGGGGATTTATTCCACCAGTCAGTTCCTCGGTTCTGCGGCTGGCGGGATCCTCGGCGGTTGGCTGTTTCAGCACGGTGGACTGGATGTGGTGTTCCTGGGTGGCGCCGGTCTGGCCGCCCTCTGGTTGGCATTTGCTGTTACCATGCGCGAACCTCCGTATGTAACCAGCCTTCGCTTGCCGCTGTCGCCCGAGGCTCAACGCGACACAGGCCTGGCGGAGCGCGTGTTGGCGATACGCGGAGTAACAGATGCAGTAGTGGTGGCGGATGAAGCCGCCATCTATATCAAATTTGACAAAGAACTGTTGGATCGGGCGTCTTTCGACGAAGTGGTCAATCCAGCGTCGGAAACGTGTGAAGCCTAGGAGAACGTTATGGCCCGTGGGGTTAACAAAGTCATATTGGTCGGCACATGCGGCCAGGATCCCGAAGTTCGCTACATGCCTAACGGTAATGCCGTGACCAACCTGAGTCTGGCGACCAGCGAGCAGTGGACCGACAAGCAGACCGGCCAGAAAGTCGAGAAGACCGAATGGCACCGCGTCTCCATGTTCGGCAAAGTCGCAGAGATCGCCGGTGAGTACCTGCGCAAGGGCTCGCAGGTCTACATCGAAGGCAAGCTGCAGACCCGCGAGTGGGAAAAAGACGGCATCAAGCGCTACACCACTGAAATCATCGTCGACATGCAAGGCACCATGCAGTTGCTGGGCGGTCGTCCGCAAGGCGAAGGCGCTCCACAAGGCCAAGGCGGTGGCGGTTATCAGAATTCCGCACCTCGTCCACAGCAATCGCGTCCGCAGGCTGCTCCTCAGCCACAACGCGAATCGCGTCCAGCTCCACAACAGGCGCCACAACCGGCTCCGGATTTCGACAGCTTCGATGACGATATCCCGTTCTGATCCGCTCCAGTAAACGCAGCTGATCATCGAACGAAAAAGCCCCCGGACAGCTCAGCTGCCGGGGGCTTTTCATTGGGAAGTTTCCTGAAAATTACAGCCCCAGATCCGACAAGCCAGGGTGGTCGTCAGGACGGCGACCCAGTGGCCAGTGGAATTTGCGCTCGGACTCCTTGATCGGCATGTCGTTGATGCACGCGAAACGGTTGGCCATCAGCCCGTCTTCGTTGAATTCCCAGTTTTCGTTGCCGTAGGACCGGTACCAGTTACCTGAGTCGTCGTGCCATTCGTACGCGTAACGGACCGCGATGCGGTTGTCGGTGAATGCCCAGAGCTCTTTGATCAAGCGGTAGTCGAGTTCTTTCGCCCACTTGCGCGTCAGAAAGCCTTTGGCTTCTTCGCGGTTAGTGGCGAACTCGGCGCGATTGCGCCATTTGGTGTCGAGCGTGTAGGCCAACGAAACCTTCTCCGGATCGCGGCTGTTCCAGCCATCTTCGGCCAGACGGACCTTTTCGATGGCGGATTCGCGAGTGAAGGGGGGAAGTGGCGGGCGAGTCTGGGCATTGGACGACATGGTTAAGCCTCCAGGAAAGAGTAAGTACAGCGATAATGGAGCGTTCTTGACACGCAGGCCGTTAAAGCAAGGCCTGTTGGAGCAACAGCTGCGCAACATCTCGTGCGCTGTCGGCGGCGCTGTAATCACCCATGACGCGGGCGGTGGTGATGGCGCCTTCCATCAGGATCAGCAACTGTTTAGCCAGCGCTGATGGCTGCTCGATATCCAGCTGCTCGCAAAGCTGCAGCGTGTAGTCGAACAACTTCTGTTTGTGCAGTTTGGCGATCAGGCGAATCGGGTCGTTGGGGTCGCCAATCTCGCCCGCCGTATTGATGAACGCGCAACCGCAAAATCCTTCGGATTCAAACCAGCCCTTGAGCACGGCGAACATATTGAGAATGCGCGCCTCAGGCGTCTGCGCCTTGTCGGTTTCGGTCTTGAACCAGTGCATCCAGCGCACGTCACGCGCGTGGAGCGCCGCGGCGGCGACTTCGTCCTTGGTGGCGAAGTAGCGATAAATACTTTTTCGGGCCACGCCGGAGGTCTTCACCAAAAGGTCCATGCCCGTGGCCTGGATGCCGTTTTGGTAGATCAGTTGCTCGGCGGTCGCGAGAATTTTTTCGCGTGTGTCTGTCGTTGATGTGTTCATGCTTTAAAAGGTAGAACGATCGTTCTCCTCGGTCAAGGCACTTTCGAAAATAAAAATATCCGCGGTGTTGAATCGCTGGACGCGGATGAAGGTTGCCGCTGACGGCGAACTTGCCGGACGAAATTCGATCAGTTTCTGTGGGCTTTGATTTCGCCGTCCCTCATGACCGAAGGAGTGACCTGCGTTTTGTCGAATTTCAAATCTGTTCTGCTGTTCTGCCTGGTGTTCTGTCTAGGCAGCATCAACGTTCAGGCTGCCGAGGCACCTGCGCCTGCCACCGCGCAGTCCAGCGCTCCCGCTGATTCCGCCCCTGCAGATGAACCCGCAAAACCCGAAATTCTGGTGAAGGGCGGATTGCTTGGAGCGATCAGTTCCAGCATCGACAGTGTTCAGAACAAGCTCGATCTGGATGCTCACTTGCTCGATTCCTGGCGGTTGCGTGCCGATCGCGCTGCCGATGAGCTGGACGCGCTGGTCAACAAACCGCTGAATCGCTCGCCCTGGAGCATTGTCGGAGACTTCCTGATCCTGTCGGTGGTGTGGATCGGCGCGTTTGTTTTGCTCAACCGTATTGGCGCTTTCCTCGTTTCCCGCCTGTCTCGGCACCGCGCGCTGGCGACTCGCGTGCGCGTGCAAGGCGTGATGAGCTACGTCGTGCCATTCATGATTCCAGCGTTGATCTGCCTGCCGCTGACGCTGTATGTCAGCCACTTCATGCAAGCCTCGATCGGTCGGGCGCTGGCGCTTTGCCTGGCGTACTCGACCAGCAGCGGCATTTTCTCAACGTCCGTGCTGATGTCGGTGGTGGTGCTGTTCAACTCCGGTCACAAGCGCGCCGCGGTGCGCATCATTCGAAATTACGCACCTCATCCACTGTTCATCATCGGTTTCCTCGCGGCATTGAGCGATGCGCTCACCAGCCCACAGATCTCCCGCCAACTGGGCGGCAACGTGACCACCAGTGTCGCGGCGTTTACCGGGCTTATGGCGTCGATCATGTTCTGCATCGTGGTGATCAGAATGCGTCGTCCTGTGGCGCACCTGATTCGCAACCGGCCGCTGAGTGCGCGACTGACACGTCCTGCGCTGCAACAGACGCTCAAGATTTTTTCCAGCCTGTGGCACTTGCCGATCCTGTTGATGATTCTGGTCTCGGCGGTGAATCTGATCGGTGCCGGCGAAGACAGTCAGGAGGCGTTGCGCTGCGCGTTGCTTACGACCGTCCTGCTGATTGGTACGGTGTTTCTAAGCACGCTGTTTCAGCACATGTTCAAGCCGGCCGAGGCGCGGACCGGGCGCGTTTACAAAGAGCGGCTGCTCAGCCTGTTGCACGCAGTGCTGCGCATCGGCCTGGCGATCGGCTTCATCGAATTGCTTGGCCGTATCTGGGGTTTTTCGCTGTTCGAGTTTGCTCAGCGCAACGCATTGGGCAAGGTGATCAGTGATTCGCTAAGCAGCATCGGACTGATCTTTCTGGTGACGTGGCTGCTGTGGGTCGTGATGGACACGGCGATTCAGGAAGCGCTGAAGCCGCCGGCCAACCATCGCTCGTCGCGTCAGCCAAGCACACGCGTGAAGACGATCCTGCCGCTGCTGCGTAACGCGATCAAGATCATCCTGGTGGTGATCTGCACGATCACCACCATGGCGAATCTGGGGATCAACGTCGCGCCGCTGCTGGCAGGTGCCGGAGTGGTCGGTCTGGCGATCGGCTTCGGTTCGCAGCAACTGGTGCAGGACGTGATCACGGGCCTGTTCATCATCATCGAAGACACCATCTCCATTGGCGATTGGGTAGTGCTGGATTCGGGTCATGCCGGCACTGTCGAGAGCCTGACGATCCGCACCTTGCGCCTGCGCGATGGCAAAGGATTCGTGCACTCGGTGCCGTTCGGGCAGATCAAGGCCGTAACGAACCAGTCGCGGCAATTCGCTTACGCGTTCTTCTCGTTCCAGTTCACTTACGATTCGGACGTGGATTCAGCGACATCGTTGATTCGCGAAGCCGGGCAGGCGATCAGCGATGACTTCCTGCTGGCCAGTAAGCTGCAAGGACCGCTGGAAGTGTTCGGTCTGGATCGCATGGACATGAACGGGATCGTGATCACCGCGCAGTTCCGCACATCATCCGGTGGACAATATGCGGTCAGCCGAGCGTTCAACGACAAGCTCAAGCGCCTTGTGGATAAGTCTACGGATGTTCGCTTCGCGCAAACTTATCCACAACTGGTGATGAGTCCGCACAATGGACAATTCCCGGCGATGGATGAGGGCGACGAGCAACAGCCGGTGCCGGGCAAGACGTCGGTGGTCAACAAAGACGGTTCGGAAAGCCCGGTTTGAAATGAGTGCAAGCAAGCGGGCAGCGTTTACCTGAACAAGCGATCCCGAACCGCCAGCATGTCGTGCTCGTTGAGTTCGCCCCAGTATTGCGGCTTGCCCGCGATGATCGCGGCGATCGGTATGCCGTCCCGGTACACGAGGCGGTTGCCGACCACTGCTGGCACCTTTGCGCCAGGCAACAGCGTGCCGGCCAGATTCAGCGGATCGACGCCACTGACGCCGATCAGGCTGCCGTCCAGCGGACGTTTGCGGACTTCTCGCAGCAAGGGGATTGCCTCTGGCAGCGCGAATTGTTCGCCTGCGAGCCCCGCAACAAAGCGCCCGCCGCGAATGTCGCCCCGCGCCTCCAAGCGATGAAACGTTCTGAGCAATTCGCGCCACGTCGGCAGCCAGTCGGCTTCACGCTCAAGCAGGCGCCAGAACACCACGCCATACCGCCGCAGCAGGGTCATCGCGATGTGCTCTAGCGTGTCGGCATCGAGCGTCTGCCTGGCTGTGGCCTCACCGGCCGGCGCCCGGCGCAGCAGTGCCCAACGACCGGCATCGTCCATGCCGCCGATGAACGCTCCGCGATTGCGCCTGCTGGTGTGGGCCGCGCGTTTGCTGGCGGGAGTGATCAGCGCCCGCAGCCCGGCAAAGCTGTCGGCGTTCACCAGGCCGGCGCCGACCAGTTCCTGCAGCGCAGTTTCCAGTTCGGTGCGCAGCAAGTGAGCCTCGCCGGTGAGCTCGTCAAAAAACATGGCTCCGTGGGCCGACAACACTTCGTGGACTTTCTGGGCACGCAACGACAATTCACTCGGCGCCGGTTGTTCGGTCAGCCCGCTCCACAGGCGGACCTGCGTGCGGGGCAACAGCACAATGGGCGTGCTGCGCAATGCAGCCGTGCTGGCTTTGTTGCGGCTGCTCAAGCGCATCCATACCACTTTGCCGGAGCGACACAGGTCGTCCAGCCAGCTTTGGGAATAGTCCTTCAGCCGAGCCGGGAGAATATCGCTGTCCCAGGCGCCCGCGGCTGACGAAAACCCTTCCAGTTGATCGACGACCTCTGGCAATGCCGCTTTGCCCTGACTCTGTGTCGTGGCAGACAGGTGCTGCCAGTCGAACAGGAAGCGGATGAAATCCTGAAGCGAGACCGGCTCGATTTCCCGGCGCAGACGTTTGACGGTGTAGCGATGAATGCGTGACAGCAGGTGGCGCTCGCACCACTGCTCCTCGCTGGCGCCGGGATCGAAACGCCCGCGCAGAACGTAACCTTCGGCCTCCAGATGAGCGAGCGCCTGAGTCACCTCGCCGGGTGAGAGCGCCAGCGGGGCAGCGATGGCTGGCAGGGTGAGCGGCCCGAAGCCGCTGAGGCGTGCGCGCACAAGCTCGATGCGTGCCTGATCTGCATCCCATGTTCCATCGAAACCCGGCAGCGCCGCCAAAGGCGGATGCATTTCGGCGGCCGGATAAATCGTCTGCAGACAGGTCAGTCGCTCAAGCGCGATCCACAGCGCTTGATCAGGATTGACCTGCAGTCGCGTCGCTCGTCCGGAGCGGGCCAGACTCTCCAGCCAACTCATCCACTCGCCATGCTCGCGCGCCTCGACGCCACTGACGCAGCCCAGGGTCATCAGCGCCTCGTGCATCTCATCGGCGTTGTGTGGCTGCGGCCAGGCTTCTTCGGCCACCGCCATGATTGCATCGACGTCCAACGCACCCAGGTCATCGGCAGACTCCGGATCGCTCCAGCGACGATTGAGCACGGCCTGAGTGCGGCGCTCTTCCAACGGTGCGTCGTCGAGAAACGTGTACGGCTTGGCGTTGAGAATCTCTGCCGCCAGCGGAGATGGCGCGGGCAAATCCCGGCTGATCAGGCGCACCTTGCCGTTTTCCATTCGCCTCAGCAGTGCCAGCCAGCCGTCTGCATCCATTGCTTCATGCAGGCAATCGTCCAGCGTTTGCTCGACCAGCGGATGTTCAGGCACCTCACGCTCGCCGACCAGATTTTCAAGGCAGGCAATCTGGTCCGGGAAAACGGTAGCGATCAGGTCTTCGCTCTTCATGCGTTGCAGTTGCGGCGCGACCTTGCGCCCGCCGGTGTAACGCGGCAACGCCAGCGCTACGCCGGCGTTCCAGCGCCAGCGTACGCCGAACAGCGGCGCATCGAGCACCGCCTGAATCAGCAAGTGCTCGGCGCTGTTGGAATGCAGATATCGCCAGACCTCGTCCAGCGCAAAGCTGTGGCTGGTGGACAACGACAGCACGATGGCGTCTTCGCTGGCGGCGGCCTGCAGTTCGAAGTTGAACGTGCGACAGAAACGTTTGCGCAGCGCCAGACCCCAGGCGCGGTTGACCCGGCTCCCGAAAGGCGTGTGGATGACCAGCTGCGTGCCACCGGACTCGTCGAAGAAGCGCTCCATCACCAAGGTGTCTTGCGAGGGCAGGGCGCCGAGGGTCGAGTGCGCGCGAGCCAGATAATCGACGATCTGTTCGGCGCTGGCGCTATCAAGCCCCAGCGTCTGCATCAGCCAGTCGATACACGGGCGGATCTGGCCGGGATGGGCGCTGAGCTGTTGATCGATCTCGGCCTGCAGGCGCGCCACCGCAAATGAAAGCTCGTCGCTGCGCCCCGGCGCTTCTCCCAGCCAGAACGGGATGTTGGGCGGCGCGCCCTGAGCGTCTTCGACCCGCACGCGGCCTGATTCGATACGCAGAATCCGGTAGGACGTATTGCCAAGCTGGAAGATGTCACCGGCGATGCTCTCCACCGCGAAATCTTCGTTCACCGTGCCGATGTTCAGGGCCTGAGGTTCGAGAATCACGCTGTAGTCGGCGTTGTCCGGGATCGTGCCGCCGCTGGTGACAGCAGTGAGCTTACTGCCTCGCCGGCCCCGCAAGGTGCGGGTGACGGCGTCCCGATGCAGGTAGGCCGCACGCACGCCCTGACGCCCGCTGTAACCTTCGGCGAGCATGCTCAGCAGCGATTGATAATGGCCTTCGTCGAGTTCGGCGTAAGGTGAGGCCTGACGGAACAGCGCAAGCAGCGCGTCTTCATGCCATTCCTGGCAACTGACCTCGGCGATGATCTGCTGCGCCAGCACGTCCAGCGGCGCTTTGGGAATCAGCAAGGTGTCCAGCTCACCGCGGCGAACACAGTCCAGCAGCGCCGCGCATTCGATCAGGTCGTCGCGCGACACGGCAAACAGTCGTCCCTTGGGCGTACCACCCACATGGTGACCGGAACGTCCGACACGCTGGAGGAATGCTGCGATAGAGCGCGGCGAACTGATCTGACACACCAGATCGACATCGCCAATATCGATCCCGAGCTCCAGGGATGCGGTCGCGATCAGCACCTGCAGATCGCCGCGCTTGAGCCGTTGCTCGGCATCCAGACGTTGCTCTTTGGCTAGACTGCCGTGATGCGCAGCCACGGCCTCTTTGCCCAGCCGATCGCTCAGATGCCGCGCCATGCGCTCGGCCAGACGTCGCGTGTTGACGAAGATAAGCGTCGTGCGATGCTCTCGCGCAAGCGCTGCCAGGCGATCGTAGACCAACTGCCAGACATCGTTGGACATCACCGCTGAAAGCGGCACCGGCGGCACTTCGATCGCCAGATCCCGGGGGCGCGCGTGGCCGATATCGATGATGGCGCAAGGGCGGCTGAGCGGGTCGCTGCCCACCAGAAAGCGCGACACCCGCTCGATCGGTTTTTGCGTCGCCGACAGCCCGATGCGCAGCAGTGGCTTTTCGCACAACGCTTGCAGCCGCTCCAGGCTCAATGCCAGATGACTGCCGCGCTTGCTGGCGGCAATGGCGTGGATCTCATCGACGATGACCGTCTGGGTGCCGGCCAGCATGCGCCGACCCGAATCGGAACCGAGCAGCACATACAGCGATTCTGGCGTCGTCACCAAAATATGCGGCGCGGTCTTGCGCATCGCGTTGCGCTCTTTCTGTTGGGTATCGCCGGTGCGCACCGCCGTGCTGATGCGCAGCCCCGGCAGGCCTTGGCGGCTCAGTTGCTCAGTGATGCCGCTCAGCGGGTTTTGCAGATTGATCTGGATGTCATTGGAGAGCGCTTTCAGAGGCGAGATGTACACGACGAAGGTCTGGTCGGGCAGCGCGCCGCCAGCCGCCAGGCCCTGATGCACCAGGTCATCGATGACCGCGAGGAACGCCGTCAGGGTTTTGCCTGAGCCCGTGGGCGCCGCGATCAGCGTGGATCGACGCTCCTTGATCAGCGGCCATGCCTGCGCCTGAGCCGCAGTAACAGCCGGGAACGTCTGTCTGAACCATGCGGCAACGGCCGGGTGAAAGGCGTCGAGCACCGGATCGTGAGTCTTGAGAAGGTTCATGGACAAATTTATGCGGGCGCCGAGCAGTAGATGCAAGGACCGGTGATCGGCGAGGATGCGGGCCGGCTGATCGCTGCGCGTTCGGTGGGGCACGCTCGCGAAGGCTGCAGGTCAGCCACCAGACCTCTGCCGACAGGAACGGCCTCTTCCCGGCTGAAGCCGGTCCTACGAACTCTGCAAGCTTTGCGTAGGACCGGCTTTAGCCGGGAAGGCGTCTAGTGTTACGCAATTGGTCGAAGAGAGCGTTGAAAACAGTTGGCTCACTCCCACCAAAAATCGTGCAGTGGCATCGCTCTCGCAAACACCTCAAACCCGGTGCGAGCTTGCTCGCGAAGAGGCCTGTGCATCCGCCGTAGCTGCGTTGCCCGACATCGAGCCTTCGTGAGCAAGCTCAGGCCGATAGGTAACCCGTGCCGTCACAGCATCGCCGGGCCACCTGTTGGGAGTTATTCCACCGACGTGTTATGTTTGCGGGCGTTTTTCACTGAATTTTTCTGAGAGCCTCCTGACTCTATGCGAATGCGCCTTATGCTGTTGGGCGGCGGGAATGCCCTTGGGCAGGCGTTGATTCGTCTGGGTGCCGAGGAAGACATTGGCTTCCTCGCTCCGCGTCCACCGCAAGACGGTTGGGATGCGGCCAGCCTGACGCAACTGCTCGATGACACCCGCCCGGATGCCTTGATCAATCTTGCTTATTATTTCGACTGGTTTCAGGCGCAGAGCGTAAGTGCCGAACGGTTGGAAAGTCAGGAGCGCTCCGTCGAGCGTCTCGCCGAACTGTGCCAGCATCACAACATCATCCTTGTTCAACCCTCCAGCTATCGGGTATTCGACGGTTCGCGGGCTACGGCTTACAGCGAAAAGGACGAACCGGTGCCGCTCGGCTCCCGGGGCCAGGCACTGTGGCGCATCGAGCAAAGTGTCAGGGCGGCCTGCCCGCAGCACGTGCTGGTGCGCTTCGGCTGGCTGCTCGACAACAGCGCCGACGGCGTGCTTGGACGTTTCCTGACGCGTGCCGAAAAGGCCGAAGAGCTTTTGATGGCCGACGATCGACGCGGCAATCCGACCCCGGTCGACGATGCTGCGCGAGTCATCATCTCAGTGCTCAAGCAGCTCGATTGCGCTGCGCCGCTGTGGGGCACCTACCATTATGCAGGTCATGAAGCCACTACGCCGCTGGCGCTGGGCCAGGCCATTCTGACCGAAGCGCGACTGTTGCGTCCGCTGGCCGTGGAAGCTCCGACCGCTCAGGCGCACGCCGCGAGCCCGGACGCCGCAGAAGAGCCGCAGAACGCCGTGCTGGCCTGCAAGAAAATCCTCCACACTTTTGGTATCAAGCCTCGCGCATGGCGTGCCGGTTTGCCCAGCTTATTGGACCGCTACTACCGACATGTCTGATGCTCCTGTCCTCATTACCGGCGGCGCCGGTTTCATCGGCTCACACTTGACCGACGCATTGCTCGCCAAAGGTTACGCCGTGCGCATCCTCGACGATCTGTCGACGGGCAAGCGCAGCAACCTGCCGCTGGACAATCCCCGGCTCGAGCTGATCGAAGGCGATGTCGCCGATGCGGCACTGGTCGCACGTGCCGCGCTGGGCTGCCGGGCCGTTGCGCATCTGGCGGCGGTCGCGTCGGTGCAGGCGTCCGTGGATGATCCAGTGAAAACCCACCAGAGCAACTTCATTGGCACGCTGAACGTGTGCGAAGCCATGCGTCAGGCCGGCATCAAGCGTGTGGTGTTTGCCTCCAGCGCGGCGGTCTATGGCAATAACGGTGAAGGCCAGCCCATTGTCGAAGACACGCCCAAGGCACCGTTGACGCCCTACGCTTCGGACAAACTGGCAAGCGAGTACTACCTGGATTTTTACCGTCGCCAGCACGGTCTGGAGCCGGTGGTGTTTCGCTTCTTCAACATCTTCGGCCCGCGCCAGGATCCGTCGTCGCCGTATTCAGGTGTGATCAGCATCTTCGCCGAGCGTGCAGAGAAAGGCCTGCCGATCTCGGTGTTCGGCGATGGCGAGCAAACCCGCGATTTCTTTTACGTCGAGGATCTGGTCGATCTCGTGGTGCAGGGTTTCGAGAAGCCGGTCGTGGAGGAGGGCGCGGTCAACGTCGGTCTGAACGCCACCACCTCGCTGAATGAATTGCTCGCGGCGTTCGAGCACGTGGTCGGCAGTCTGCCTGCGATCACCTATCTGCCGCCTCGATCGGGTGATATCAAGCATTCCCGGGCCAACAACCAGCGGCTGCTCGAGCGCTTCACAGTGCCGGCACCGACCCCGCTGAAAGTGGGCCTGGCACGGTTGCTGGGGCGCTGAGCTGCACAATGCAAAAAGGCACCTTCAAGGTGCCTTTTTTTGTGCCCGGCGTAACCGTCAGAACTTGTAGCCAAAGCCAAGCATGTAAACCCACGGATCGACGTCCACATTGACCTTCGTGCGTCCGACGCCCAACGCTGACGGGCCGTCCAGCGTGGCCTGGGTGTCGATGTCCACGTACCACACGGCGGCGTTGACCATCACCTTGTCAGTGAGCATGTAGTCCATGCCCACTTGTCCGGCCCAGCCCCACGAGTTCTTGATGTGCAGGTTATTCATGCCTTGCGCTTTGCGGTCACTGGCCAGATTTTCGTCGTAGAACCAGGTGTAGTTCACACCCAGGCCTGCGTACGGCTGGAATTTTGAGTGAGCATCCATCGGGTAGTACTGCAGCGACAGCGTCGGCGGCAGTTGTTTCACGTCCGCCAGCTTGCCGTCCAGCCCTGCGCCCAGGCCCTTGACCGCAACGGTGTGCTGAAAGGGCGTTGAGGCCAGCAGCTCGAGGCCGACATGATCGGTCAGCATGTAGGCGAAGGTCAGGCCCAGTTGGGTGTCGCTGTCCAGTGTTGCCTTGGTGCCCGGCGCCTTGACGCCATCGAATTTCAGGTTGCCGCTGTCCTCGTTAGGCGCGGTGGTGGCCGCGCCCGCACGAACGATGATGTCACCGGCCTGATGGGCCTGGGCGGCGAGTGGGGCACCAAGTGCGAGCGCGAAAAGCGACGCGCCGAGCAAGGACTTGTTCATGAGGGCTCCGTAAAGGCATTTAAAAGGAATACCTCATGTTACGAAGCGTCTACTGCGCGGGTTTTGACACAGCTCAATGGATGAGCAGTTAAATGAAATGAATCTGTGGGCGTGAGCCAACTGTCTTCGACGCCCCCTTCGATCTGCGGCGTAACACCCGACGCCTTCCCGGCTAAAGCCGGTCCTACGGAAAGCCTGCCGCGTCTGTAGGACCGGCTTTAGCCGGGAAGAGACCGGTGCAAGCTGTAGAGATGCAGTGGTTGGAAACCAGCCTCCGTCCGATGGCGGCCCAGAGCAAGCGCGCTCCTAAAGGGACTTGTGTTGCTCGTTGAGTGTTTATTGATCCGGCAGTTCGTACACCAGGATTTTGTCCGCTTCCATCTGGTACCCGGCATCAGCCAGTTCGCTGGTGGAGGATTTGACCTGCATCGGCCCTTCGATCCAGTACGGCTGATAAAGCTCGTCGACTTTCACCCCCAGCTCGCTGGTGACGTGGACGATCTGATTCGGCGGCGGGGGCGGAACGTGGATACAGGCGCCGAAATACGGCACCAGCAGAAACTCCGTGACGCGGCCTTCCTCGCTGACCTCAAGTGGCACGATGTAGCCAGGCAAACGCACCATCTGGCCGTCCAGTGACTTCACCACCGGCGCATCGGGCGCCAGCTGGTGAGCGGCAGGTGCCGACTCCACCGACAAGGTATCCGCCATGCTGGACAGGTTATGAATGGGGGCGGTGATCAGCTTCACCGGTGGCGCGTCGGGCGGAATCATTTCCTGCCAGGTCAGCACCCGCAGGTCTTGCGCCCAGATCGGCGTCGCGACCAGTAACCAAATAAACATCCACAGCGCGCGCATCACGACGTCCTCATAAACGAATCGACAGGCCATCGGCCAACGACTGGCGATAGGCGCGCCATGCCGGCACGGTCCCCATCAGCAGCGCTGCACCTAGGATGCCGCCCAGCAGCGTCCATTCGTAACTGCTCGGCAGCGACAACGGCAGATACAAACCGTAGTTGGCCTGCACGTAATCCTGAGCCGCAGCGATGCCGACGTACAGCAGCGCAAGACCGCTGACTGAACCGGCGAGCGCCAGCGCGAACGCTTCCAGCACCAACAGGCTGGCGATATGCCAGGGCCGCGCACCTACCGAGCGCAGAATCGCCATTTCGCGGCGACGCTCGTTGAGGCTGGTGAGAATCGCCGTGAGCATGCCGATCAGTCCGGTCAGTACCACGAACAGCGAGATCACGAACAAGGCCTTCTCGGCCGTGCCCATCAGGCTCCACAGCTCCTGCAGGGCAACGCCGGGAAGAATGGCCAGCATCGGCTCGCCCCGGAATTCGTTGATCTCGCGTTGCAGCGCGAACGTGGAAATCTTGCTGTTCAGACCCAGCATGAACGCTGTGATCGCGGTGGGCGTCAGGTCCATGTTGCGCGCCTGATCGGCGCTGATCCGGCCAGCGCCCTGAGCCGGCACGCCGTTGTGCCAATCGATGTGAATGGCCTCCATGCCGCCCAGGCTGATGTGCAGCGTGCGGTCCACGGGTGTGCCGGTGCGCTTGAGGATGCCGACCACGGTAAACGGCTTGTCATCGTGCTTGACCAGGCTCACGGTCGCCACGCCGTGAGCCAGCACCAGTTTGTCGCCGAGCTTGTAATGCAGCGCGTCGGCCACCTCGGCACCCAGCACCACCTCGAAAGGATCCGTGTCGAACGGCCGTCCATCGGCCATCTCCAGATGTTGCTGACGACCGTACTGGTAATGCTCGAAATAGGATTCATTGGTGCCCATCACTCGGTAGCCGCGATGGCTGTCGCCGAGGGAAATGGGGATCGCCCACTTGACCTGTCGGCTAGTGGCGAAGTGCTCGAAACTGTCCCAGCGAATGTTGTTGGTTGCGTTACCGATGCGGAACACCGAGTAGAGCAGCAGATTGACCGAGCCCGAACGCGCGCCGACGATCAGGTCGGTGCCGCTGATGGTGCTGGCGAAGCTGGCGCGTGCTTCGGTGCGCACACGCTCGACAGCCAGCAACAGGCAGACCGACAACGCGATGGCGAAGGCGGTGAGAAAGGCAGTGAAACGGCGATTGGCGAGGCTGGCCAGCGCCAGGCGAAGAAGATACATCTCAGACCTCGGGAGCGACGGCAGCGCGATTGAGTTCGGCCAGCGACAGATTGCGATCGAAAAGCGCCGCCAGACTCTGGTCATGGCTGACGAACAACAGGCTGGCACCGGCTTCCCGACATTCCGCGAACAGCAATTGAATGAACGCCTCGCGGGCGTCGGCATCGAGCGCGGAAGTGGGCTCGTCGGCGATGACCAGTTCCGGTTGGCCGATCAGCGCGCGCGCCGCGGCCACCCGTTGCTGTTGGCCAATGGACAACGCGTCGGCGCGCCGCCCCAGCAGTTGCGGGTCCTTCAGACCCAAGTGGGCGAGCAGCGTCGCTGCGGCCTGCGCAACGCTGCCGTGGCGTTGGGTCGCCCGGGCGGCGCGCACGGCCGAGAAGTGACAGGGCAGCTCGACGTTTTCTCGCACCGACAGAAAAGGCAGCAAGTTGAACTGCTGAAAAATGTAACCGGTGTGATCCACCCGAAAACGGTCACGGGCACCTGCCGACAGTTGCGTCAGGTCTTGCCCCAACAGGCGGATAATGCCGCGACCGGGCTTTTGCACGCCGCCGAGCAGACCCAACAGTGTGGTTTTTCCGCTGCCACTGGGGCCTTTGAGGAACAGGGTTTCGCCGCGCTCAAGGCGAAACTCCGGGATGTCCAGCAACAGCGGATGGCCCGGCCAGTTGAAGCCCAGGTCCGAGAGTTCGATGAGTGCTTGCGTCATGGCCTGAATCACATCTTGAGGTGAATGACCGGGAAGTCCCGGTCGCGTGTGCATCGAGGCTGGTCAGAACTTGACCACAGGATTGCTCGGGCGCACTTCGGCACCCATCTGACGCTTCGGCGTCACCAGTTGGACCTGAACGGTCTGGGTCGCCGGGAAGCTCTTGAACAGCTGGGTCAGATCAAGTTTGTTCAGCACGTTTGGCACGTTGCAAGTGAGCTGATAGTGACCGTGGATTTCGGCGTGATCGTGGTCGTCACCATCGCCGTGGTCATGCTCGTCGTCTTTGTCGCCAAACAGCGGGCTGTTGAGCTGCTGCTTGACCACGGTGCATCCCGCCGCTTCAGGAATACTGAACAGGCCATGCGGCTTGAGCAGGGTTTCGCGCGCCAGTGCGAGCTTCATTTTGTCTGCATCGGTGGTGGCCACGTGCTCGAAGCCGACGATGTTCATCGCCGGCGTATCCAGTTCAAGCTCCAGGGTGCGGCCGTCCAGCGCCATGTCCAGTCGCGCC
The DNA here is from genome assembly GCF_030209235.1 of Pseudomonas sp. efr-133-TYG-103a. NCBI lineage: Bacteria > Pseudomonadati > Pseudomonadota > Gammaproteobacteria > Pseudomonadales > Pseudomonadaceae > Pseudomonas > Pseudomonas sp. efr-133-TYG-103a. The sequence continues at coordinate 224,842 of NZ_JARVSK010000013.1, read as the reverse complement.
ACGCCATGGACGTGAGCGCCGAGGCTGCCGTGTTCATGGTCGTGGTCATGTTCGTCGGCCGCGTGGGTCATGGCCAGAGGAAGCAGCGCGAGGGGCAAAGCGAGAAGCAGACGACGCATGTGAGAGGGCTCCGCAGGAAGGTCTGAAATTTGTTATGTGATCTTATAACAATAATGCTCGCCCGTTCTTAAATTTTTCGCCGGGACTCCATGAGCGTGACCTGTCCCCGGATTGCATCGGGTCAGCCAGCCTGGCGCTGCCCGACATATCTGGGATGTGTCCGTGTCAGGGGATTACGTGCGGCGCGGATAATCCTATGGGACCATGCCGCTCAGTCAACCAGAGGACACACATCATGCTGCGAATCCGTGGAACCGTTGGCGACCTGCCTGTGGACCTGACCGTGGAAATGGACGAAAGCGACTGGGCTCGACTGGGCGCTCAACTCGGCGTGCCAGTGCAGGAGAGCCAACCGGTCAGCGAGTCAGCAGCCAGACCGGTCGCCAGCCGTAACGATGCAGTCTGGGACATTGCGCAAGACCTGCTGCGCAAAGCCGGGCAAATGAGCGGGCCGGATCTGCTGGGGCAACTGGAGGGGCTGGCGGGCAGCACGGCGGCAGGCAAGCGTTTGATGGTGCGCATGCGCCACAGCGCCAACGTCAAAGTCGAAAGCCATGGCGATGCGCCGGTGTATCACTGGATCGAGTGACGCTCAGATGATTGCCTGACACAGAGCGGTCAGGCGGATCGTCAACCCCGCGGACCTGAGTGAGGTCAGTAAAGCGCTGCAAACAACTTGCGACGGTAGGTCGTCACCAGCGGGTGATCATTGCCCAGCAGGTCAAACACCTGCAGCAACGTCTTGTGCGGCTGGCCTTCGTTGAAGTTGCGGTTGCGGATGAACAGCTTGAGCAAGCCTTCCAGTGCCGCGTCGTACTGCTGACGCGACAACTGGTGGATCGCCAACTGATGCGCAGCCTCATCGTCCTGTGGATTCTGCGCCAGACGCGTCTTCAGGTCTGCGACATCCGGCAGCGCTGCGGCATCACCCAGGAAGGTCAATTGCGCCTTTGCACCGGCCAACGCCGCTTTGTGTTCGTCGCCTTTCACGGCATCCAGCACGGCACGCGCCTCGGTCAGCTCGCCACGTTCAGCCAGGCAGCGGGCATACAGAATCAGCGCGGCGGCGTTGGTGTTGTCCTCGGCCAGAATGGTCTGCAGAACAGCTTCAGCCTCTGCGAAATGACTCGCGGCGAACATCTCCTGAGCGGTCTGCAGTGGGTCGGCTGCAGCGGGCGGCGGCATTTGCACGTGCGGCTCGAGCAACGCGCGAATTTGGGATTCAGGCTGCGCGCCGGCAAACCCGTCCACCGGCTGGCCGTCCTTGAACAGCACGACCGTCGGCAGGCTGCGAATCCCGAAGCGGGCGACGATGTCTTGCTCGGCGTCGCAATCGACCTTGGCCAGCAGCAGTTCGCCCTGGTAGCTCTCGGCAATCTGCTTGAGCAGCGGCATCAGCACTTTGCACGGCGCACACCACTCAGCCCAGAAATCCACGAGCACCGGTTTATGAAAGGAATTTTCGATGACCAACTGATCGAACGTGGCGGTGGTCGCATCGAAGATGTACGGCGTTTCCTGGCTCATCACAAATCTCGAAATAGGCGCTAATGACGCCAACTATAAAGGGCTGCGGGGATTGTCGGAAGCGGGGTCACTGGCGCGACAGAAATCTCGCCCCGGCAGAGCGTTCATCATTGAGTCGCCGGTCAGCGCGCCGCGTGATACAGACTCACTTTGCGAAACTCCCAGGGCTCAGCCAGATCGGGCAGTGTCAGCGCCTCGAGAATGCCCAGCCGTCGGTACAGCGGATGCTGAAAATCCCGTACCCGCGAATCCGCGACCAGCGCTTGCCTGCCGCGGGTCAGGAACTGGTCGAGCAGAGGCAGATTCGCCCGGTCGTACAGAACATCAGCCACCAGGATCAGATCGAAACGATCGGTCTCGGCGAAAAAGTCCGTCGAATACCCCAGCTGCACGTCATTGAGTTCGGCGTTGGCCTGGCAAGCGGCGACGGCGATCGGATCAAGATCGCAGGCCACCACTTCGAGCGCGCCAGCCTTCACTGCCGCGATGCCGGCCACGCCTGAACCTGCGCCGAAATCCAGCACGCGCTTGCCCTCGACCCAGTGAGGGTGTTCAGCGAGGAACCGGGCCATTGCCAGCCCGCTTGCCCAACAGAAACTCCAGTACGGCGGCTCTTCGAGAATTCGTCGGGTTTCTTCGGGGCTGAACGCGCGATCCATGTTGTCGGCGTCGATCAGCCACAGTTTCAGATCGGTGCCGGGCAGCGTTTCGGCCACCAGACGTGCGTCACCCAACAGATCGCTCAGTGCAGCCTGAAGGTGAGACGGCGCAGTCATGGCGCCGGGGCGAACTGCAACTGGCCCAGCGCCTGAGTCGTCGGCTGAGTGATCAGCACCGACGGCAGATGCAGGATCAATTGCCCGGACTGGCTGGCCCGTCCACGTAACTCGACGCGGGCGCCTTGGGGAAACGCTTCGGGATTGAAGCGCAACTGAAACGGCAGGGATTGATTGTTGCCCGTGAGCTTGGTGCTGCTCAGCAGTTTTTGCGGGCGATTGCGATCATCGATCACCAACAACGCCAGCTCCACCTCGGCGCCTGCCGGAACACCGAGCAACTGGCCGCTCAATTCCCGCTGATAAGGCAGCAAGGGCCCCGGACTGTCCGGCAGTTTGATGGCGTTGATTGCAGGTTTGGCCGGGGCGGCGGGCTTGGGCGGCTCAGCGGTGCTACAGGCAGCCAGCAGGCCGACCAGGCTGATTACAGCAAGCGTACGTAGCGTCATGAACAGCTCCAGCAAAACAAAATACGGGTGGGCATCAGCAGTATCGCCGAGGGCGGCGACTTTGGCTGCAGCGAATGCGCGTCTGTATACCTCAAAGGCCCGGACTTGTCTTGCCAGCGGGATGCGCTACCATGGCCCTCCCTTTTTTTGTTGCCTGCCACCATGCACTGTCCCTTTTGCGGTGCCAACGACACCAAAGTCATTGACTCGCGCCTCGTTGCCGAAGGCGATCAGGTTCGCCGACGTCGCGAATGCGTCGCCTGCGGCGAGCGTTTCACCACGTTTGAAACCGCCGAGCTGGTCCTGCCGCGTCTGATCAAGCAAGACGGCAGCCGTCAGCCATTCGACGAAGAAAAGCTGCGCGCCGGTATGCAGCGCGCGCTGGAAAAGCGCCCTGTAAGCGTCGAACGTCTCGAAGCGGCCCTGGCCCACATCAAGAGCAAGTTGCGTGCGACCGGCGAGCGCGAGGTCAAGTCGCTGATCGTCGGTGAGCTGGTGATGGGCGAACTGCAGAAACTCGACGAAGTGGCGTATATCCGCTTTGCTTCGGTGTATCGACGGTTCCAGGACCTCAACGAATTCCGCGAAGAAATCGACCGACTGGCCCGCGAGCCGGTTAAAGAGTGAGCATGTCCCCCACAGAGCAGAGCGTGCTCGACGCCGCTTATATGGCGCGAGCGCTGGAGCTGGCGCGCAAGGGCGTCTACTCGACGCACCCCAATCCGCGCGTCGGCTGCGTGATCGTGCGTGACGGCGAGATTGTCGGCGAAGGCTGGCACGTGCGTGCGGGCGAGCCCCATGCCGAGGTCTACGCGCTGCGTCATGCGGGGGAAAAAGCCAGGGGCGCCACTGCCTACGTCACCCTTGAACCGTGCAGCCATCATGGCCGCACCCCGCCGTGCGCGGACGCGCTGGTCAATGCCGGCGTCGCGCGTGTCGTTGCCGCGATGCAGGACCCCAACCCGGATGTCGCCGGTCGAGGGCTTCTGCGCCTGATGAGCGCGGGCATCGCCGTGCAGAGCGGCGTGCTGGAGGGTGAAGCGCGGGCGATCAACAAAGGCTTTCTCAAACGCATGGAACACGGCTTGCCCTACGTGCGGGTCAAGCTGGCGATGAGTCTGGACGGCCGCACGGCCATGGCCAGCGGCGAGAGCCAGTGGATCACAGGACCTCAAGCGCGTTCGGCGGTGCAGCGTCTTCGGGCGCAATCGAGCGTGGTGCTGACGGGCGCCGACACGGTGCTGGCCGACCACGCGCGTCTCACCGTTCGGCCCGACGAGCTGGGCCTCAGCGCGGAATTGACGGCGCTGGCGGTCACTCGTCCGCCGCTGCGCGTGTTGGTTGACGGGCGTCTGCGCGTGCCGCTCGATGCGCCCTTTTTCAAGGCCGGCAGCGCGCTGGTCGTCACGTGCGCGGCGGCTTCGGCGCGCGAGCGGTATCACGAAGAAGGCCACGAAATGCTCGCACTGGCGAGCAGTGGGGGGCATGTCGATCTACGCAAGTTGCTGGTCGAACTGGCGTCCCGTGGCGTCAACGACGTGCTGGTAGAAGCGGGCCCCAGACTCGCGGGCGCGTTCACCCGTCTGGGTCTGGTCGACGAGTTCCAGATTTTCGTCGCCGGCAAGTTCATGGGCTCATCGGCCCGCCCGTTACTGGACCTGCCGCTGGCGCAGATGAGCGAGGCGCTGGAACTGAAAATCATCGAAATGCGCGCGGTCGGTAATGACTGGCGAGTCATTGCGATACCTGCTCACGGCCCGAGCGTATAATTCCGGCTTTCGCTTTCTGCGCTGGCCCTGTTCTCCCGGAGGACCCATGTTTACCGGCATTATCGAATCCATCGGCAGCATCCGCGCCATTACTCCTAAAGGCGGCGATGTCCGCGTTTATGTAGAGACCGGCAAACTCGACCTTTCCGACGTCAAGCTCGGCGACAGCATCGCAGTCAACGGCGTTTGCCTGACCGCGGTCGAACTGCCAGGCGATGGCTTCTGGGCCGACGTCAGCCGCGAAACCCTCGATGTGACCGCGTTCGTCGATCTCAAGACCGGCAGCCGCGTCAACCTTGAAAAAGCCCTGACCCCGACCACTCGCCTGGGCGGGCATCTGGTCAGCGGTCATGTCGACGGCGTCGGCGAAGTGCTCTCCCGTGAAGAAAACGCCCGCGCGATTCAATTTCGCATGCGCGCACCCCGCGAGCTGGCCAAGTACATCTCGCACAAAGGCTCGATTACCGTCGACGGCACCAGCCTGACCGTGAACGCCGTTAACGGCGCCGAGTTCGAGTTGACCATCGTTCCCCACACGCTGGCGGAAACCATCATGGGCGACTACCGCCCGGGCCGTAAGATCAATCTGGAAGTCGACCTGCTGGCACGTTACCTGGAGCGTTTGCTGCTCGGTGACAAGGCCGCCGACCCGACGCCCGCCCAAGGCGGCACCATCACCGAAAGCTTTCTGGCCGCCAACGGCTACCTCAAATCCTGAATCGAAGGGGGTGCCGAGTGGCGCTCAATAGCATCGAAGAACTGGTTGAAGACATTCGCCAAGGCAAGATGGTCATCCTCATGGATGACGAAGATCGCGAAAACGAAGGCGATCTGATCATGGCTTCCGAATGCGTCAAGGCCGAGCACATCAACTTCATGGCCCGTTACGCACGTGGCCTGATCTGCATGCCGATGACCCGCGAGCGCTGCGAAACACTGAAGCTGCCGCTGATGGCGCCGCGCAACGGCTCGGGCTTCGGCACCAAGTTCACTGTTTCCATCGAAGCCGCCGAGGGCGTCACCACCGGTATTTCCGCCGCTGACCGTGCGCGCACCGTGCAGGCCGCAGCCGCCAAGGACGCCAAGGCTGAAGACATCGTCAGCCCCGGCCACATCTTCCCGCTGATGGCGCAGGCTGGCGGCACGTTGTCCCGCGCCGGTCACACCGAAGCGGCCTGCGATCTGGCGCGCATGGCCGGATTCGAGCCGACCGGCGTCATCTGTGAAGTGATGAACGACGACGGCACCATGTCCCGTCGTGCGGAACTCGAAGCTTTCGCTGCCGAACACAACATCAAGATCGGCACCATTGCCGACCTGATCCATTACCGGATGATCCACGAACGTACCGTTCAGCGGATTGCCGAACAGCCGCTGGACAGTGAACTGGGCCAGTTCAACCTGGTGACCTACCGCGATTCGGTCGAAGGCGACGTTCACCTGGCGCTGACGCTGGGCAAGATCTGCGCTGAAGAAGCGACGCTTGTCCGGGTTCATAACATGGACCCCGTGCGCGACCTGCTGATGGTCAAGCAGCCCGGCCGCTGGAGCCTGCGGGCCGCGATGACTGCGGTTGCCGACGCGGGAAGCGGTGTCGTTCTGCTGCTGGGGCATCCCCTTGACGGCGATGCCGTTCTGGCACATGTGCGGGAAACCGCCGGTGGCTCGCCGATCAAGACGCCGACCACTTACAGCACGGTCGGTGCCGGTTCGCAGATCCTTCGCGACCTTGGCGTGCGCAAAATGCGCCTGATGAGTTCGCCAATGAAGTTCAACGCGATATCCGGTTTCGATCTGGAAGTTGTAGAATACGTGCCCTCCGAATAAAGACCGGCAGGTCAGCAGCCGTGAAGCCCGCCGGGTTTTCGCGGCTTTTGTCCCTGCGGTCGCCGATTCGTGGCCTAAAATCCCTGCACGCGCGCGTCGAATGCGCGCTTGCTTGCTCTTTAATACGAGAACACGAGACTCAGCCGAATGACCCTGAAGACCATCGAAGGTACCTTCATCGCCCCCCAAGGTCGCTATGCCCTGGTGGTTGGCCGCTTCAACAGCTTCGTCGTGGAAAGCCTGGTGAGCGGTGCCGTTGATGCCCTGGTTCGCCATGGCGTGAGCGAAAGCGACATCACCATCATCCGCGCGCCTGGCGCTTTCGAAATCCCGCTGGTCGTGCAGAAAGTCGCCCAACGCAGCGAATTCTCCGCGATCATCGCCCTGGGCGCTGTCATCCGCGGCGGCACTCCGCACTTCGAATACGTGGCTGGCGAATGCACCAAAGGCCTGGCCCAGGTTTCCATGGAGTTCGGCGTTCCGGTCGCTTTCGGCGTACTGACTGTCGACTCCATCGAACAAGCCATCGAACGTTCCGGCACCAAGGCCGGTAACAAAGGCGCTGAAGCTGCCCTGTCCGCCATCGAGATGGTCAGCCTGTTGGCGCAGTTGGAGGCCAAGTGATTAACGACGAAAGCGATCAGTTCAACCCGCGCGACCCTCGCCCGGCCGATGCTGGCAAGCCCTCCAAGAGTGAAAAGCGCCGTGCCGCGCGCAAGCTTGCCATGCAGGCACTGTATCAATGGCACATGGCCAAGCAGTCGCTGAACGAGATCGAAGCCCAGTTTCGGGTCGACAACGATTTCAGTGACGTCGATGCCGCTTACTTCCGCGAAATCCTGCACGGGGTTCCTGCGAAGAAGGTCGAGATCGACGTCGCGCTGACCCCTTGCCTGGACATCACCATCGACGAACTGGACCCGGTTGAACTGGCGGTACTGCGCCTGTCCACCTGGGAAATGCTCGAGCGCATCGACGTGCCGTATCGCGTGGTCATCAACGAAGGCATCGAGCTGGCGAAAGTCTATGGCTCGACCGATGGTCACAAGTTCGTCAACGGCGTACTCGACAAGCTGGCTCCGCGTCTGCGCGAAGTCGAAGTGAAGGCTCACAAGCGCTGAGGCGTCTGGATTTCCAGACCTGAGCGTATGACGCCATGGGCGAATTCGAGCTGATCCGCAATTACTTCGCCGCTGCGCCCTGCGCGCAGCCCGGCGAAGGCGTTGCCTTGGGCATCGGTGATGATTGCGCCCTGTTGTCGGTGCCTGCCGGCGAACAACTCGCTGTCTCGACCGACACACTGGTCGCCGGGGTGCACTTCCCCGACGTCTGCGATCCTTTCTTGCTGGGCCAGCGCGCCCTCGGCGTTTCTGCCAGCGACCTGGCAGCCATGGGCGCCAAGCCCCTCGCATTCACCCTTGCCCTGACCCTGCCGGAAGTTTCTGCCGCCTGGCTGGAAGCGTTCGCGCGCGGCCTGAATCTGATGGCGCAGGGCTGCTCGCTGCGTCTGATCGGCGGCGATACCACGCGCGGACCGCTGAGCATTACCGTGACCGTATTCGGCGCGGTGCCTGCGGGCATGGCGCTGACGCGTGCCGGTGCGAGACCGGGCGATTTGCTCTGCGTAGGTGGCGCGCTGGGCGACGGCGGCGGTGCGCTGCCGCTGGTGTTGAACCAGCGCAGCAGCGAGGCGTCTACCACTCAGGCCTTGCTTGCGCGGTACTGGTCGCCCCAGCCGCAGCTGGCGCTGGGTCAGGCACTGCGGGGCAATGCCACGTCGGCGCTGGACATTTCTGACGGCTTACTGGCCGATTGCGGTCATATTGCCCTGGCATCGGGCGTTCGCTTGTTGATCGAGCGGGACAGGATTCCAATGTCCGACGCGCTGCTGAGATTTTTCGGACGAGACGAAGGGCTGAATGCCGCTCTAAGCGGCGGCGATGACTACGTGCTCGCATTCACCTTGCCGCCATCGCGGCTTGATAGTCTGACGTCGGCTGGCTGGCCCGTATCGGTGATCGGTCAGGTGGTTGCAGGCCAGGGCGTGGCATTGCTCGACGACCTGGGGCAGGACGTCACTCCGTTGACTCGGGGTTACCAACATTTTCGGGAGACACGGTGACAGATCATCCTAATCAGGTCCCGGCGGAGAACGTTCCTCCGTCGGTCTGGACCAATCCCTGGCATTTTCTGGCCTTCGGTTTCGGTTCAGGCACCTTGCCCAAAGCGCCCGGAACCTGGGGCTCGATGGTCGCGGTGCCCTTCATTCCTCTGTGGCAGATGCTGCCGGACTGGGGTTACTGGCTGATGCTGGGGATCACCATGCTGTTCGGCTTCTGGCTGTGCGGCAAGGTGGCCGACGATCTGCGCGTGCATGACCACGAAGGCATCGTCTGGGACGAAATGGTCGGGATGTGGATCACGCTCTGGCTCGTGCCGGAAGGCTGGGTCTGGCTGCTGGTCGGGTTTCTGGTGTTCCGCTTCTTTGACATTCTCAAGCCTTGGCCGATTCACTGGATCGACAAGCACGTGCACGGCGGTGTCGGCATCATGCTCGACGACGTTCTGGCCGGGGTTTTTGCCTGGATGGCGATGCAGGGTCTAGTCTGGCTGTGGGGAGTGATATAGGAACCACACTCATGGGCGGTATCGGGAAGGTCTTGCTGCTGGGTCTGTCGCTGTTGGCGACGGGGCTTTGCGTGGCCGCGGAGCCAGGCGGCAGCGACCTTCTGACCGAGAAGCCCGATGATATCGTGCTGGTCAGCGAGCAATGGAACGCCTACACCGAAGCCGACGGAACCGGCCTGGGTTGGGACCTGATGCGCGAGGTGTTCGAGCCCGCTGGCGTCAAGGTGCAGTCCCGTATCGAGCCCTACACCCGGGCGGTCGGGCTGGTGCAGCGAGGTGAGGCCGATGCCTGGGTCGGCGCCTACGAGAACGAGGTCGAAGGCACGCTGTATCCGAAATGGCACTACGACACCGATGAAATCTACGCATTGGGGCTGGCTTCCCACCCTGCGCCGACACTGCAGAACCTGGGCAGCTACCGCCTGGCGTGGGTTCGCGGTTACGAGTTTCAGCATTACTTGCCCAACGTGGTTCATTTCAACGAGGTGGCGCGACGGGACCACATCCTCTCGATGCTCGAACACGGCCGTGCCGATCTGTACATCGATGCCAAACCGGAAGTCGACTTCATCCTCGGCCAGACCAAAGCGCCGCAGAGTTACCGCACGACGTACCTGACCGCGATCCCGCTGTACCTGAGTTTTGCCGACAACGCTCGCGGTCGCGCCCTGCGGGATGTGTTCGATGAGCGCATGGCGCATCTGGTGCGGTCCGGCAGGCTGAAACCGATATTCGCTCGCTGGAAGCAGCCTTATCCGTTCGATGCAAACGATGTTCACAGCGCTGGCAGCGCCGGCCAATGATCAAACTTCCTGATCTGAATAGCCGACAATTCAGCCTAAGCGTCTCCTGGAACGTGCTGTTACAATGCCGCCTTGCGAATTTCCAGCCCTCATACTGATCAGGAGCACACGGTGCCCGTCGTATTTGTCGCGGCTTCCAAGCTGCCTACCCCTTTTGCCACTTTTACAATGAACGGTTTCCTCGAAGAGGAAAACGGTCGCGAGCATGTCGTACTTACCCTCGGTGATGTGTCAGATGGCGCCCCTGTGCTGGGGCGCGTGCATTCCGAATGCCTGACCGGCGATGCCTTGTTCAGTCAGCGCTGCGACTGCGGCTCCCAACTGGAAGCGGCCTTGCGTGCAATCGCGTCGCAAGGTCGTGGTGTGTTGCTCTACCTGCGTCAGGAAGGGCGTGGCATCGGCTTGATGAACAAGATCCGTGCTTATGAATTGCAGGACGGCGGTGCTGATACGGTCGAAGCGAACGAGCGTCTGGGCTTCGCCGCCGACCAGCGCGATTACGCCATTTGCCTGCCGATGCTCGAGCATCTGGGCATCAAGTCGCTGCGTCTGATGACCAACAACCCGCGCAAGGTCAAAGCGCTGACTGACATGGGCATCAACGTGGCCGAACGCGTGCCGCTGCACACCGGCCAGAACCCGCACAACAAACTCTATCTGGCGACCAAGGCCGGCAAGCTCGGCCACATGATGGGCAATGAGCACCAAAGCGAGGTCGACCCTGCGTGACACGCAGTAATGTACGCCGTCGCCTGGCGTTGGCCTGGTGGCGGCAGATGGCCCTGACGCTGGGCCCGTTACTGGTGGTCTGTATGTTCTTCGGCGGCGGCAAGGCTACCGGTCCTTCGGTTTTCGCCATGCCATTGTTCATCGCGGGCATCGCCTCGATGTTCGTCAGCCTCAAGCCATTCGGTGTGTACAAGCGCTCTCTGATCGCCACGCAGAAGGCGCTCGACACCCCTGAAGAGCCTGCGGCCTGGCTGAAACTGGCCGCCGACCGGCGCATGGCCTTCCTCACTGCAGGCTTGCCTGCGTGGATTGCGGCGCTGGCGGTCTTCGCCGATCTGGAGCCCGTCGCGCTCGCATTGCTGGCGCTCTCCAGCGTTGTTTTGCTGCTCCTCTATCGCATCCCCCGTCAGCTGGCCTGATGCGCCTCTTCCTAGCCTGCCTGCTGGCGATGATGGTAAGCCCTGCGCTGGCCGTCGAGCGCGTGATCAGCCTTGCGCCATCGCTCACTGAGATCGTGATCGAGCTCGATTCGGCCGATCTGCTGGTTGGCGTGCTCGACGGTGGCGAACGTCCCGCGCAGGTTCAGGTGTTGCCCTCGGTGGGTCGTTACGGCCAACTGGAAATGGAGCGGCTGCTCAGCCTCCAGCCTGATCTGTTGTTGCTCTGGCCCGGCAGTGTCGGCGTCGCGCAGCGTGAACAATTGCAGCGGCTGAACATTCCGACCTTCATCGCCGAGCCGCACACGCTGGATCAACTGGCGGATCAGATCGAACAGATTGGCGAACGCCTGGGCCGTGGCGAACGTGGGCGTCAGTTGGCCGGTGAATTTCGCCAGCGGCTGTCTGGGCTTCGCGAGCGTTATCACCGCGACGCCCCGATGCGCGTGTTCTATCAGGTATGGGATCCGCCGCTGTATACGGTCGGTGGCGGGCAGATCATCAGTGATGCGCTGAGCGTGTGCGGCGCGCGAAATGTCTTCGACGACCTGACCCTGCCAGCGCCGCAGGTGAGTCTGGAGGCGGTGTTGCAGCGTGATCCTGATGTGATCGTGGCCAGTGATGCCGCGCTGTTGAAGGCCTGGACCGCGTGGCCTCAATTGAAAGCCGTCAGGGCGCAGCGTTTGCTGTCAGTGCCCGACAAAGGCCTGGAGCGCGCCAGCGGGCAGATGATCGAGGCCGTTGCGAAGTTGTGTGAAGCGATAGCGCCAGATCGCTGAACGTGCTGACGTCGATACTTCTGGGGACTGAGCCAGCGGCCTCTAAAGCCCTTTTCGATCAGCGGCGTAATACCCGCCGCTTTCTTGCCCAACAGGTTTTGTGGCCTGGCGCTATACCAGTCAGCCCCGCATTACCCTTGTAGGAGCGCGCTTGCTCTGGGCCGCACTCGGACGATCGGCTGCGCAGCAGTCGTAAAGCCATCACCGTGTTTTGCCTGAATCACCGCGTTCACCGGTTTTGCTGCCGGTACCCGGCAGATCGTCCGAGTGCGGCCCAGAGCAAGCGCGCTCCTACAGGACGTGCGCCCGAGCCACGGACAAATGGTCTGTACATCCGATGGAGATGCAGCGGCCCAGAGCCAGTCTTCGCGAGCAAGCTCGCTCCCACGGGATTTGCATCTGGCCGAAGAGCTGGAAATGTCCGGAGATCCCGGTGGGAGTGAGCTTGCTCACGAAGAGGCCGGTGCATGCTGTGGAGAGGGAGCGGCTGGAATCAGTGTTCTTCCGATGGCAGCCCCGAGCAAGCGCTTCCTCAGGTGACTTGCCGTTTTTCTAAAGACCAGACGGCGCCAGTGGCGGCATGGTGTGGCGAGTCATAACTCAGGCGTCCAGGTGACGCCGAACATCCACGTCCGGCCTTCTTCGCGATAGCCATAATTGCCGCCATCGAAGCTGTACAGCGTGCGGCTGTAGCGTTTGTCGAAGGCGTTATCCAGCTTGAATTCCAGCTTTACCTCGTCGCTGGCTTTCCAACTGCTGCGCAAACCGAACAAGGTGTAACCGCCGATAGCCTGGGTGTTGGCTTCGTCGTTGAAGCTGCTGCTCACCGCCTGCCAGCTGGCGCCTACGCCGAGCCGATCGAATTGACGATCCAGGTCCAGATTCAGGGTTCTGCGCGCGCGCCGGTTGAGCGTGCGGCCGGTGTCCCGGTCGCGCGGGTCGATGATCGATGCGCCCAGTTTTCCGGTCCAGCCGAACAGCTGTTGCTCCAGCGCGGCTTCAAACCCATTGATTCGTGCCGAAGCGATGTTCTGCGGTCGGAAGTCACTGTCCAGCGCGATGGCGTCCTGCAGGTCGGTGCGATACAGCGACGCCTCCAGCTTGCTCGTATCACTCAAGCGGCTTCGCCACTGCAGCTCGTAACTTTTCGAATGCTCGGGCTTGAGATTCGGGTTACTGAAGTCCGGGTAATAGAGATCGTTGAAGGTCGGCGCACGGAAGCCTTCGCTGTAGGAAACCAACAGGTCGTTGGTGTCGTTGAGCGCTAACGTCAACGTTCCGCTCCAGGTGTTCTGGCTGCCGAACTGCTGATTCTGATCGTGGCGCAGGCCCAGCTCCGTGGAGAATCCGTCGCCCTTGTAGCGATGCTGGACGAACGCAGCACGATTCCATCGGCTGTCTTCGTCGAACGCGGTGCTGCTGTTGACCCGGTCTTCGTAGGCGTCCGCGCCGAGCATGAGGCTGTTGCGCGCATCAAGAGTCAGATCGTTCTGCCAGTTGATCGAGTCGCGGTAGGTGTTGAAGACATAGCGATCGTCGCTGAGCTTGTCGAAGGTCTTCTCGCGGTTTTCGCTGTGCCCGATCTCGAGGCGGGTTTTCCAGCGTTCATTGATGCGCGCATCAATGTAAGTCCCCAGGCTGCTCAGCTCGAAATCGCTGTACTGCTGCTGGCCAACGGTGTTGAAGGTAACCGGGTCGAACAACCCGAACGGATTGTCGAACTCGGTCTTGCCCCGGTTATCCAGCGCGTTGACGCCCACTTCCACGTCATCGCTGAGCCAGTGGCTGAGGTTCAGGCTGTACGCTGTGTTGCGGTATGCATCGTGATCGGCATCGCTGGCGAACGACGGGCCCGTGCGGTTTATGCCTGCCGTCTCGTCGAGGCTGGTGCTGAGGTTGAAATGCGTCCGCTCGTCCCCGCCTGACAGTCCCAGGCTGTGCTGCCAACTGTCGCGATTACCGAAACCACTGTGCACGCGCGCTTGCAGGCCTTGCTCGGCGCCGCGTCGGGTGAAGATCTGGATCACGCCGCCGATGGCGTCGGCCCCGTAGACGACAGAACGCGAGCCACGCAGCACTTCCACCCGCTCGATCTGATCGACGCTCAGGTATTGCAGCGCGCTGTCGGCCGACGTGGCATTGGCGATGCGTTGGCCATCCACCAACACCAGGCTCTGCGCGGCTTTAGTGCCGCGGATGTAGATGCCGGGCAGACTGCCGCGTCCGCCGCTGGGCGCGATTTGCACACCCGGTACGCGGTTGAGCAGGTCGGTGAGGTCGGTCGGCTGCAAGCGCTCGATGTCCTGGCGCGTGAACACCGTGTTCGCGGCGGTGCTGGCGTCGCGCTGTTCGACCTGACGATTGGCGCTGATCAGCACGTCGGGAAGTTTCAAGGCGTTTTCCCGGTCCGGCAGGTCGGCGAAGGCTTGGGAAGCGGGCAGCAGAGACAGGGTGAGGATAAAGCGGGGCAGGGTCATGTTTTTTCTTGTCTAACGCGATCTCTGTAGGAGCGCGGTTGCCCGCGATGCGAAAGTCCATCCGACATATCTGCGTCGTTGGAAAAATCTATCGCGGGCAAGCGCGCTCCTGCAGTGAAACGCCGTTTCAGTGATCGTTCCCACGCTCTGCGTGGTAACGCTTCCGGGCGCTCCGCGTCCAGCGCAGAATGACGCGGAGCGCCATGGGATGCATTCCCACGCCGAGCGCGGGAATGATCAGAGGAGCAGTCAGGCGTTCTGGATTTTTTGCAAACGCGCGTTGATCGACGCTTCGATTCCGGCGGCATCCAGCCCGCATTCCGCGAGCATTTGCGCAGGTTTGGCGTGCTCGACGTAAACGTCCGGCAGACCCAGATGCAGCACCGACTTGAGAATGTCTTCCCGTGCGAGGAACTCGCTGACCGCCGCGCCTGCACCCCCCATGATCGCGTTCTCTTCGATCGTGACCAGCAGATCGTGGCTGGCGGCCATGACGCGCACCATGGCTTCATCCAGCGGTTTGACGAAGCGCATGTCGACCACGGTCGCGTCGATCTTCTCGGCGACGACCAGCGCTTCGGACAACTGCACGCCGAACACCAGCATGGCCACTTTGCTGCCCTGACGGCGGACGATGCCCTTGCCGATCTCCAGCGGCTCGAGGCTGCTTTCAATCACTGCATTCGGGCCGGTGCCGCGTGGGTAACGCACGGCGGCAGGGCCGTTGAAGCGGTGCCCGGTGGTGAGCATCTTGCGCAGTTCGTTCTCGTCGCTTGGCGTCATCACCAGCATGCCGGGGATGCAGCGCAGGTAAGACAGGTCGAAGCTGCCGGCGTGAGTCGGACCGTCTTCGCCTACGAGACCGGCACGGTCGATGGCGAACAGCACATCGAGATTTTGCACCGCGACATCGTGAATCAACTGGTCGTAGCCGCGCTGCAGGAACGTCGAGTAGATCGCCACGACCGGTTTGCTGCCTTCGCAAGCCATGCCGGCCGCCAGGGTCACGGCGTGCTGCTCGGCGATCGCGACGTCGAAGTAACGCTCGGGGAAGCGCTCGCTGAACGCCACCAGATCAGAGCCTTCCTTCATGGCCGGTGTGATGCCGACCAGGCGCTCGTCAGCCTCGGCCATGTCGCATAACCATTGACCAAAAACACCGGAATACTTGGGACCGCTGGCTTTTTTCGGCTCGGCTGGCGCGTCGAGTGGGTCGAGTTTGGTGATGGCGTGGTAGCCGATCGGATCGACTTCCGCCGGCGCGAAGCCCTTGCCCTTCTTGGTGACCACGTGCAGGAACTGCGGGCCCTTGAGGTCGCGCATGTTGCGCAGCGTGGCGATCAGCGTTGGCAGATCGTGGCCATCGATCGGGCCGATGTAATTCCAGCCCAGCTCTTCGAACAGCGTACCCGGCACCAGCATGCCCTTGGCGTACTCCTCGGTGCGGCGGGCAATTTCCCACGCGCCGGGCAGACGCGAGAGCACCTTCTTGCTGCCTTCTCGCATGCTGGCGTACGTGCGGCTGGAGAGAATCTTCGCCAGGTAGTTCGACAGTCCGCCCACGTTGCGCGAGATGGACATGTCGTTGTCGTTGAGGATCACCAGCATGTCCGCCTTGACTTCTGGCGCGTGGTTCAATGCCTCGAACGCCATGCCCGCGGTGAGGGCGCCATCGCCGATGACCGCGATCGACTTGCGCTCGCTGCCTTGCAGGCGAGCGGCAATGGCCATGCCCAGCGCGGCACTGATTGAGGTGCTGGAGTGGCCCACGCCGAAGGTGTCGTACTCGCTCTCGCTGCGGCGCGGAAACGCCGCCACGCCGCCTTTCTGGCGCAGTGTCGACATCTGCTCGCGACGACCCGTGAGGATCTTGTGCGGGTACGCCTGATGACCGACGTCCCAGACCAGCCGGTCGTCGGGGGTATCGAAGACGTAATGCAGGGCAACGGTCAGTTCGATGACACCAAGGCCGGCGCCAAAATGGCCGCCCGTCTGGCCAACGGTATAGAGCAGCTCCAGGCGCAGTTCATCAGCCAGGGCTTCGAGCTCTGCTTCACCTAACCGGCGCAGGCCGTCCGGCGTCGCTGCCTTGTCGAGCAGTGGCGTGGACGGGCGCTCGCGGGGAATCTCTTTGAACGTCGTGGGCATCAGGCGAATCGTTATAAGTAAAAGAGGCGGCAGTTTACCTGATGCATCGCAAGCTGCCCACGCGGGACAGCAATGCGATGCTCAGCTCGGTCTGTTTGAGCGGCGGACGCTCTTGTAGGAGCGCACGCGGGCGCGATAAATCCATCGGATGAGAAAAATGTGCGCGATGCCCGGTCAGGCAGGGGAAAACCCGCCTGATCACAACGTGACCGGGACGGGCAATCAGTTGCGGCGTTCGACGATGTAACGGGCCAGCGCCCGCAGCGGCTCAGCTGCCGCGTCGAAAGGTCGCAGCGCAACCAGCGCCTGATCGCGCAATTCCAGCGCGTATCGTTTGGCTTGATCCAGACCCAGCAGCGCAGGGTAGGTCGGCTTGTCGCGGGCGATGTCTGCACCCTGACGTTTGCCGAGGGTCGCGGTATCGCTTTCGACATCGAGGATATCGTCCTGCACCTGGAAAGCCAGGCCGATGGCGCGAGCGTAGATTCGCAGCGAGTCGAGCTGCGTCTTGCTGGCACGGCCGCTGGCCAGAGCGCCGAGCCTGACGCTGGCTTCGATCAACGCGCCGGTCTTGTGGCGGTGCATGAACTCGAGCGCGGTCTGGTCGAGCTTCATGCCGACCGATCCCAGATCGATCGCCTGCCCGCCGACCATGCCCGCGGGCCCGGCCGCGTGGGCGAGGGTGGCGACCATCTTGAGGCGGGTGTCGGCGTCCTGCGGCGTCAGCCGGCTGTCGCTGAGTACGCTGAACGCCAGGGTCTGCAAGCCATCGCCGGCGAGGATCGCGCAGGCTTCGTCGAACGCCTTGTGGGTGGTCGGCATGCCGCGACGCAGATCATCGTCGTCCATGGCCGGCAAATCGTCGTGGACCAGCGAATACGCGTGGATCAGCTCGACGGCGCAGGCGGCGCCATTCGCCTGTTCGGCGTTGCCGCCCAGCGCTTCGCACGCGGCATAGACCAGCAGCGGGCGCACGCGCTTGCCGCCATTGGTCACGCTGTAGCGCATGGCAGCATAAAGACGGGTGAGTTCAGGGGCGGGTGCATCGAACAGGCCTTCCAGCGCCGCATTGACGCGAGCCTGGCTGAGGGCCTGATATTCGGCAATCATTCGGGCTGTTCCGCGTCGAAGGGTTCCTCGGCCAGTTCGCCATCGCGCTCCAGCAGAACCTGGACCTTCTGTTCGGCCTGAGCCAGGGCGCTTTGGCATTCACGCGTGAGGCGAATACCTTGTTCAAAAGCGGTCAACGAATCTTCCAGCGACAGCTCGCCGTTCTCCAGACGCTCGACCAGCGTTTGCAGATCCGTGAGGGACTGTTCGAAATCCAGTGCAGCTTTCTTGCGGGCCATGGCGGCTATCCCGGTAGACGTTAAACCGGCGCGACACTAGCAGAGCGGCGGCGATGGGGCAAATGAGAGGTGCCGGGCGGGGAACGCTTCGGGCGTGAATTTTCGCCGAGCGCCGCAATGGTCAGCGCGCTTGCCCGCGACTCGTCGTGCCTCCAACGCATCTGCGTCGTCGCACGTCTCCATCGCGGGCAGGCACGCTCCTGCAGCAGGCCCTGTTTCAGATCCCGGCGTAACGCCGGATCACAGGAAGGTGAATACCGACTCGGCCGGCAGACGTGATTTCGGCAGTTTGGCGTTGAAATCGCCTTCGCTGCGGTAGCCCAGGCTGACGATTACCAGGCTGGTGAAGCCTTTGTCGCGCAGGCCCAGTTCTTCGTCCAGCTTCTTGAAATCGAAGCCTTCCATCGGCGTGGCGTCCACACCCAGCGAAGCCGCGCCCAACAGCAAGGTGCCCAGCGCCAGATAGGTCTGTTTTTCCATCCAGTGCTGCACGTCCTTCTGATCGAATTTGTGCATGTTCACGTAGCCACGGCGGGATTTGTCCTGACCGGCCTTGGCTTCGTCGTTGGCAAAGCGTCCGTCGCTCTCTTCTTTTGCCAGCACCGCTTGCAGGTGAGCTTCGGGCATCTCGGTGCGCGTGCACAGCACGATCACGTGGGAGGCGTTGAGAATCTTGCTCTCGTTGTACACGAAACCGCCTTCGGCACCTTTGGCCACGCGCGCTTTGCCTTGCTCGTCAGACGCGACGATGAAATGCCACGGCTGTGAGTTCACCGAAGAAGGGCTGTGGCGCAATTGGTCCAGCAGCGTCTCGATGGTCTCCTGCGGGATCTTGCGGGTGGCGTCATACGCCTTGGTGGTGTAGCGGGATTTAGCCAGAGCAGTGAGTTGCATGGTGTTCTCCGAATCTAAAAGGTCAGGCAGATTGACGAAAAAGCCAGGTATCGGCCGCCGCGAGCGGCGACAGGCCTTCGCGACAGATCAGGTAATCAAGCTCGCTGACCACGGCGTTGCCGAGGGACAGGCGAGTCAGTTCATCGAGCAGTTCGGGCGCCATGCGCTGAGCCACTTCTTCACGCACGATCAACGTGGCGTCGTCCTGGCCGCCGAGCAGTCCTTTGGGTTCTGCCAGTTCGCGGATGGCGTAGCGGTGATGCAGAAACTGCGGATGCCACAGCGGCACCACGAACCACTCGCGGCGTTCTACAGACTTTTCGAAGCGAGTGAAACAGTCGGCTTCACTGCCGTTTTCAAAGTGGTAGCCCAACTCGGCCAGGCCATATTGCTCCACCATCGCCCTGGAAAACCGGCTGATACCGGCGCCCGGATTGATGCCCTGAATCAGATGGCTCATCCGCGATGCCACCTCTGGTCGAGCCAGGTCCATCACGCTGGCGACCTGGTCGACCGGGACATACTCGGGCACGCCCCAGATGCAATAAGGCTGATACAGCACGCCTAGTTTGCGGGTGTTCGCGGCGTGGGGCGCGAGGTAGCCGCCATGGCTGGCCGGTAGCCAGGCCGACACCAGCATGTCGACCTCGCGCGCGCCGTAACGCAGAAACATTGTTTCGTGGGGCGAGGTGCTGGTGATCACCTCGTAGCCGTGCCGCTCCAGAATCCGCTGCACGACAGCGGCGCTGGCGGCGTGAAAGCTCAGATCGATGTTGCCCAGACGAATGACCGGTTTCATGGCCTTGGCCCTCTGTCAGCGAGTGGGAGCCGGCGCGGCGTCAATTTTCACGCGCAGCAGGCTGTAAGGTTTTTCGCGAAGATCCTTGCCGTCATGAAAACCCGCCTGACGCTGCAACTGGTTGGCGGTGAAATACAGGTAGCCATCCGGGCCGACCGACAGCGTGTCCGGCCACAGCACGCGAGGGTCATGCACGATGGTCTGCCAGCTGCCATCGGCCAGGCGTTTACGAATGCCGTTGTGCTCGTAATCGCCGGCGTACACGGCGCCGTTGGCGTCGGCTTCGAGACCGTCCGAGGCGCCTTTCTCGCCGAGATCCTTCACGGCCGCTGCCAACTGCGCTTCGCTGACGTTCGGGTCGCGCAACAAAGCGGTCGGGACCGAGTACAGGTGGCGACTGGAAAGCGGGCAGAAATACAGGGTCTTGCCGTCAGCGGACAGCGCGATGCCGTCGGACGCCACGCCCAGGGTCTTGGCCTTGCCGTCCGGCCCTTTAGTGATCAACGCGGCCTGGCCCTCTACCACCGGAACGAAGTCGGGGTCGACCGACGTGGATTTCGCCCCGCTCAGACGGCGTGTCGCCTTGCCGCTGGCAATGTCCATCACGATGATTGCGCCGGGGCCTGAAACCGAGGAGTCGGTGACGTAAACGGTGCCCTCTTTGCCTGTGCGGAAATCGAAGCGCATGTCGTTGACGTATGTACTTGGCAGGATCACGTTGGCCGGGAACACCAGCGTTTTGACGATCTTGTTGCTGGCCAGATCAACCGCGACCAGTTTGGCGCCGCCCGCTTTGGGCGCGGCGAAGTTCGGCGCAGCGGTATCGAGCAGCCAGACTCGGCCCTGGCCGTCCGCGACCACGCTTTGCACGCTGATCAGCCCTTTGGCCGGTGCTTTCGGATCTTCGCGATTGAATGCAGCATCGGGATAGGCCACGACTTTGCCGTCGCGAATTTCGCCCACGGTGAAGGGCACGTCATCGCCCCAGCGTGGGTAGTTGACGAAGATTCGCCCGGTTTCAGTGACGGTCACGCCGGTCGGCATGGCGTCGTGAAAGGTGAAGACCTGTTCCAGCTGACCGATGGTTTTTTCCGCTGGCGCGTTGCCCGGCATGGCCGAAACACTGGCTGCAAACGTGGTCTGGCTGGCGAGTGCGACTGACAAGGCCAGTGCCGACCACGCTAAATGCTTTTTCATGGACATGACAGTGCTCCGTGGCCTGCGGGAGCAGGCCATTTTGATGATGGAAAAAGGGGGTTAGAAACCTTCCAGAACGATCTTGCCCTTGGCTTTGCCGCTCTCGATCACGGCATGAGCGCGGCGCAGGTTCGCGGCGTTGATCGCACCGAAGTGCTCGCCCAGCGTGGTCTTCAGCACGCCTTTGTCGATCAGTGCCGATACGCGGTCCAGCAGCTCATGCTGCGCGATCATGTCCGGGGTTTCGTACAGCGAACGCGTGAACATCAGCTCCCAATGCAGCGACAGTGCCTTGCGTTTCATCGGGACGACATCAAGGGTTTTCGGGTCGTCGATCAGCGCCAGCTGGCCTTGCGGGCGTAGCGCTTCAATCAGTTGAGGAAAATAACTGTCAGTGTGCGTCAGGCTCGCAACGTGGCTGACCTGGCCAACGCCGATTGCCTTGAGTTGCTCGACCAGCGGCTGGCTGTGATCGATGACGTGGTGGGCGCCGAGGCCTTTGACCCATTCGCGGGTTTCGGGACGCGACGCGGTGCCGATGACGGTCAGCTTCGTCAACTGACGAGCAAGCTGAACCAGAATCGAGCCGACGCCGCCGCCCGCACCGATGATCAACAGACTGTCGCCTTCACCACCGCCTTCGGTAACGCCCAGTCGATCGAACAGCAGCTCCCACGCAGTGATGGATGTCAGCGGCAATGCGGCCGCGTGGGCGTTGTCGATGGACTTGGGTTTGTGGCCGACGATGCGCTCGTCCACCAGATGGAATTCACTGTAGTTGCCGGGACGCGCGATGGAACCGGCGTAGAACACCTCGTCGCCGGCCTTGAACAGCGAAACCTCGCTGCCGGTTTCGCGAACCACACCGACCGCGTCCCAACCGACCACTTTGGGCTCGGTTGCGGCGGAACCTGCGCGCACTTTGGTGTCCACCGGATTCACCGAAATCGCTTTGACTTCGACCAGCAGGTCACGCGGCCCTGGAGTGGGCTTGGGCAGATCCATATCCATCAGCGCGTTCGGGTCTTCGATGGGCAAGCCGTGTTGGGTAAAGGCGATTGCTTTCATGGCGCTCTCCGTAGAGGGATTCGATTTGAAGTTGGACCTATCATGTTCTTGTTCCTCTCTCAGAAAAACCGGCAGAATCCGCCAACACTTTCACAGCTGGAGTGAAAATGATCCGCATCGATGACCTGGCGCTGTTCGTTCGTACGGCGGCTTTAGGCAGCTTTTCCAATGCCGCCCGCGAGGTCGACTTGTTACCCGGTCAAGTTGCTGCCGCAATAAAGCGCCTGGAGCGTGAGCTGGATATCCGACTGTTCGCTCGCTCCACGCGCAGCCTGCGTCTGACTGCCGAAGGCGAGCAATATCTGCCGACCGCGCAGAGCGTGCTCGACACCTTGCGTGATGGCCGGGAAAAACTGCGACGCGAAAGCGCGCAATTGCAGGGCACGCTGCAGGTGGCTGCGCCCTCCGATCTGGGGCGAAACCTGCTGCTGCCCTGGCTGACCGATTTTCGCCGGCAACATCCTGCGCTGAATCTGCGTTTGTACGTTTCCGATCAGGTCGCCGACATGTTTCGCGACCCGGTCGATACCGCCATTCGTTATGGCGTGATCGAAGACGCTCAATACATCGCCTTGCCGCTGGCACCCTGGAATCGGCGCGTGCTGGTGGCCGCGCCTGATTATCTGGCGCGCAAGGGCAGGCCGCTGGTGTCTGACGATCTGGCGCGTCATGACTGCCTTCTGTTCACGCTCAGCGGTCGCGTGTATGACAAGTGGCGAGTGGGCGGGCGGGTGATTTCAGTGTCAGGCCCGCTGTTGACCGACGATGCCGATCTGGTGCGGCGCTGGGCCGTGGCGGGCGAGGGCGTGGCGTACAAGTCGTGGCTGGATGTGTGCGATGACGTGCGGTCGGGCGCGCTGGAGTTGCTGTTGCCGGATTACCCCGGCGAGCCGACCCCGCTGCATCTGGTCTGCCCGCACCGCAAACAGTTTTCGCCTGCGGTCCAGCAACTGCATTCGCTGTTGAAGAACCGCTTTGCGGAGATGGAGAAAGGCTTGCCGAAGTTGATGTGATCCGCGCGTCGGTGGCGGGCGGATCAACTGCCGTCAATGCGAATGCCGTGGTTCGCCGCTTCGCGCGATCACGCGCAGGTGCAGCGTGGCCGGTTCCAGACAGCCGCCGGTGGAAAGCTGCCCGACCAGTTGACGATACAGCTCCTGCCATGGCGTCTGCGAAGCTGGCATCTTGGGCTCGAAAGCGGCACGCCGCTCGGCCATCTCCTCATCGCTCACCAATACGTTGACGCTGCGGTTGTTCAGGTCCACGCGCAGGCGGTCATTGGTTTTCAGCAGCGCCAGACCGCCACCTACCGCGGCCTCCGGCGACATGTTCAGGATCGAGGGGCTGGCCGAGGTGCCGCTCTGCCGGCCGTCGCCCAGGCAGGGCAACGAGTCGATGCCGCTTTTGATCAGTTCTGCCGGCGGCGCCATGTTCACCACTTCGGCGCTGCCCGGATAACCCACCGTACCGGCGCCACGGATCACCAGAATGCAACGCTCGTCGATGTCCAGCGACGGGTCGTTGATGCGCGCGTGGTAGTCCTCCGGCCCTTCGAACACGATGGCCCGCGCCTCGAAACTGTTCTCCGCGCCCGGCTCGGACAGATAGGTCTTGCGGAAGGCTTCGCCGACCACCGACATCTTCATGATGGCGCTGTCGAAAAAATTGCCGCTGAGCACGATGAAGCCTGCGCGGTGCTTGAGCGGGTCCTCGTACGGGCGGATGACATCGGCGTCGTGTGCGACGGCATTGCGCACGATCTCGCCGATGGTCTTGCCCGACACCGAGCCGCACGCCTCATGGAGCTTCCCGGCTTTCTGCAATTCATGCATCACCGCGGGTACGCCGCCCGCCCGGTGAAAACCTTCGCCCAGGTACTTGCCCGCGGGCATGCAGTTGACGAGCAGCGGTACGTCTTCGCCGATGTGCTGCCAGTCGTCCAGGCTCAGCTCGACACCCATGTGACGTGCGATGGCGATCAGATGCGGCGGGCAGTTACTCGACGCGCCAAGGGCAGAGGCCACTGCGATAGCGTTCTCGAAAGCTTCGCGGGTCATGATCTGCGAGGGGCGTACGTCTTCGCGCACCAGGTCGCAGATGCGCTTGCCCGTCATATAGGCCATCTGCCCACGCTCGCGGTAGGCGGCAGGAATACTGGCGCAACCGGGCAGCGACATGCCCAGCGCTTCGGCCAGTGCGTTCATCGAGAGCGCCGTGCCCATGGTGTTGCAATGGCCCACCGACGGTGACGCGGCAGTGGTCATTTCCATGAACCCTTCGTAGTTGATCTCGCCGGCGGAGAGCAGGTTGCGCGCATGCCACAGCACGGTGCCCGAACCGATCAATTCACCTTTGTGGCGGCCATCGAGCATCGGTCCGCCAGACAGCACGATCGCCGGAAGATCGGTGGTGGCCGCGGCCATCAGGCAGGCCGGTGTGGTTTTGTCGCAGCCGGTGGTCAGCACGACGCCGTCCAGCGGATAGCCGTGCAGAATCTCCACCAGGCCCAGATACGCGAGGTTTCGGTCAAGGGCCGCGGTCGGGCGGCGCGTCTGCTCAGCCATCGGGTGAACGGGGAACTCCATGGGAATGCCGCCCGCATCGCGAATCCCTGCCTTGACCCGCTGGGCCAGTTCCAGGTGATGGCGATTGCACGGCGCCAGATCGCTGCCCGTCTGGGCGATACCGATGATCGGCCGCCCCGATTGCAGCTCTTCGCGGGTCAGGCCGTAGTTCATGTAGCGCTCGACGTAGAGCGCGGTCATGTCCGCGTGGCTGGGATCGTCGAACCATTGCTGGCTGCGCAGGGGGCGTACAGGCTTGTCGGACATGATTCGGGGTCTCTCTTGGAATTAGGTTTTTCGATACGCCAGCGAGGCGTCATGTTGCATACCGCTGGATCGGTCAGACAGCGAGCCGTCCACAGAAGTCGGTCACAGGCCAACCGACTTCTGCAGCCATCGTCAGGCGTCTTTGCCCTGTTGCGTCAGCAGATTGCGCGCGGCGAGATTGCGGAACAGCGCGCCGACGCCGAACGTCCACGGGGTCGCCTGACTGCTGTGCGTCACCTGATTATGCAGGCCACCCAACAGGCGGCTGCTGATGCTGACCTGATCTCCGAGCTTGTGAGTGAAGCCGCCGCCGACGGTGTCGCGGTCTTCGGTCGGGGCGAACAGCGTGCCGAGGAACAGCAGGAAGCCATCCGGATATTGATGGTTGGCGTTGAGGGTCTGCCCTGCGATGTCTTGCGGATCGCGACTGATCTGCGACATGGAACTGGAGCCTTGCATCACGTAGCCGTCTTCGCCACTGACCTGCAGATCGACCACGCAATTGCGCACGTCATCCATGGAAAAGGTCTCGTCGAACAGGCGGATGAAAGGGCCGATGGCGCAGGAGGCGTTGTTGTCCTTCGCCTTGCTGAGCAGCAATGCGCTGCGGCCTTCGAAGTCGCGCAGGTTGACGTCGTTGCCCAGGGTCGCGCCGTGAATCTGCCCGCGGCTGTTGACCGCCAGCACCACTTCGGGCTCTGGATTGTTCCATTCCGATTTTGGATGAATGCCGATCTGGCTGCCGCTGGCGACGGCTGCGAGCACGGGCGCCTTGGTGAAAATCTCGGCGTCCGGGCCGATGCCGACTTCAAGGTATTGTGACCACATGCCCTGTTCGATCAACAACGCCTTGAGCTTGCTGGCCTGCTCCGAGCCCGGTTTGATGCTGCGCAGATTGTCGCCGATTGCGTTGTGCACAATGGACCGAACGCTTTCTGCCTTGGCCGGATCGCCTGCGGCCTGTTCCTCGATCACGCGCTCGATCATGCTGGCTGCGAAGGTCACACCTGCCGCCTTGATCACTTGCAGATCCGCCGGGGCGAGGAGGAAAGGCTTGTCCAGATCAGGCGTGGCGGTCGAGTTGGCCAGCAGCTCTTCGACGCTGGCGATCCGTCGACCCTGAGTCGCGCGCACCGCTTCAAGGGGCGATTCACGTTCCAGAAGCTGGCTCAACGTGGCGAACGCGGATGACAGATCGAAGACACCGTCGCTGCGCAGCACGATCGGCGAAGGCCCGCCGACATTGCCCGGGACCCAGGCGCGACCAATCAGCGTGCCGCTCAGACCATCGGCGGGCAGGGTGTTTTCCGGGGTAAGTTGAATGGGCATGAAAGCAGTCCTCGACATTCTTATGGTTTTCCTACCGACCCTAATGAGCGGCGCCGATAAACTCCAATGACATCTGCTCAATAATCGATAACATTGGGTTATCACGATTCGAGGCTGTGCCCATGTCCGATATTTCCTTCTCGACGGTTTGTAACTGGCTCAAGTTCAAGCATCTGGTGCTGATCGACACGCTGGCTCGCACGCGCAACATGCACGCTGCGGCCCTGCATATGAACCTCAGCCAGCCTGCGGTCAGCAAGATGCTGCGCGAGATCGAACGTTTGCTGGGTTTTGACCTGTTCGAGCGTCTGCCACGCAACATGCCGCCGACTGCGTTGGGTGAGCATGTGGTGCGGTACGCGCAAATTGCCTTGAACGATGCGAACAAGTTCGTCGATCAGATCAGTAGCCTGCGTGAAGGCGGCCATGGCTTTCTCAAGGTCGGCGCAATCTTCGCGGCCACGGCGGTCGTGCTGCCAGATGCCATCGTGCAGCTTAAAAATCGCTGGCCCTTGCTGTCGATCGAGGTCGTGGAGCAGACCAGCGATCACCTCATGGAAATGCTCGACGACAAAAAACTGGACCTGGCCGTTGCGCGCTACACCCATGAAAACCAGCAGCAGGTCTACGATTTCCAGCCGTTGGCGCCTGAGCCTTTCTGCATGGTGGTTAACAGCCGTCACCCATTGACCCGCCTGGACGAAACGCCGCTGCAGGAGTTGGGCAACTGGCCCTGGATTCTGTACCCGATCGGGACGCCCATTCGCGCCCGCATGGAGCAGGCCTTCTCGGCGGCGGGTATTTCCACACCGAAGAACACCATTGATACCATTTCGATGCAGACCTTCCTGCAAGTGCTGCAGTCCGGTCCCATGATCGCGATGCTGCCGGCTTCGATGGCGCAGCCACATCTGGAGAGCGGATTGCTGACCGTGCTCAACACGCCGCTGAAACTTGCGCCGCAGGACTACGGAATCCTCACGCGGCGGGGCGAGCCGTTGCTCGGCGCTGCGTCGGAATTTGCCGAAATCCTGCTGACCAACGCGCAACTGGCGCGCGATGCAGAGGGCTCGCCCGGCCGCCTATAACGCTGCCCGCTGCGCTGCCTGATCCGCTGCCATCGTCATACGCGATGGCAGGCTCGCCAATGCCTGATGTACGCCTCTTTCCAGCACTCCTACCATCGGTCGCACATGACCCGCCGCCCGTGGCGAAATGAAAGGAGAGCCTGTGAAAAACTTTCGAATCGGCCAGATCGTCCCCAGCTCCAACACCACCATGGAAACTGAAATTCCGGCGATGCTGACCTCGCGGTATGACTTGTTCCCGCAGGAGCGCTTCACCTTCCACTCGTCGCGCATGCGCATGATGCACGTCAGCCCTGAAGAGCTGAAGAAGATGGACATCGACAGCGACCGCTGCGCCCTGGAACTCAGCGATGCGCGTGTCGACGTGATGGCTTATGCCTGTCTGGTGGCGATCATGTGCCAGGGCGCGGGCTATCACTCCGTATCCCAGGAGCGACTGGGCAAGACCGTTGCCGCGAACAAATCCAGCGCGCCGGTCCTCAGTTCGGCAGGCGCACTGATCGACAGCCTGAACATGCTTGAGTACAAGAAGGTCTCGATCATCACGCCGTACATGAAGCCACTGACCCAGCAGGTCATCGACTACATCGAAGCGGCCGGCATCGAGGTGGTTGATTCCATCAGTCTGGAAGTCTCCGACAACCTTGAGGTCGGTCGTCTGGACCCGATGAATCTTGTTGCCCACGCCGACAAGTTGAACATCGGTCAGGCCGATGGCGTGGTGCTGTCGTGCTGCGTGCAGATGCCTTCACTGCCGGCGATTCAGGTCGTACAGGATCGTCTGGATAAGCCGGTGCTGTCGGCATCGGTCGCCACCGTTTACCAGATGCTGAAAACCCTGGGCCTCAAAGCGCAAGTTCCGAACGCAGGGCATCTGTTGTCCGGCGCGTTCTGAGTCGATGTCTGACGAGGTACTATGGCGGCCACTCAGGCCAGTACGCCCGGTACCTCACATGAAGCTCGACCCCGTTTCGTTGCGCCTTTTCGTCAGCGTCGTCGAAGAAGGCACCATTGCCGCCGCCGCCAAGCGCGAACACATCGCGGCGGCGGCAGTGAGCAAGCGGCTCAGCGAGTTGGAAGAGCTGCTCGACTCAAAACTGCTTACCCGCACCAACAAAGGCATCACGCCGACCGATGCGGGCCTGTCGTTGTTGTTCATGGCTCGCAGCGCACTGAACAACCTCAACGAAATCGTCGTGCAGATGCGCGACTACTCCCACGGCCGGCGCGGTTCCGTGCACGTGCTGGCCAACATTTCTGCCATTACTCAATTCATGCCGGGGCTGATCAAGTCGTTCATGACGCTTTACCCGCTGATCCATGTCAGCCTGGAGGAGCAGCAAAGCCTGGCGATCACCAAGGCCGTCGCGGAAAACCGTGCAGACATCGGCATCTTCACGCGCCTGCCCCATGGCGCGGACATTGAAGTCTTCCCGTTCCGCAGTGACCGCCTCGTGTTGCTGGTGCCCAACGAGCATCCGCTTGCCGGGCGCGACAGCGTCGACCTCAACGACACCCTCGACTACGAATACGTGGCGCTGCGCAGCGGCACTCACTTGAATTTCCAGCTGATCAAAGCCGCCAACGATCTCGGCCGCTCGCTGAAGATCCGCATGGAAGTCGCCAGCTACGACGCGTTGTGCCTGATGGTTCAGGCGGGCGTCGGCATTGGCATCATGCCCGAAGGCAGCGCCGCGATTTATCAGCTCAATGGCGCCAGCATCGTCCGCCTGAACGAACCCTGGGCCAGCCGCGAACTCTCGGTGTGCGTGAGATCGCGAGCAGGTTTATCCACAGCGGCGCAGCTGTTCTTAGCGCATGTGTTGGGGGAATAGGGAGAACACGCACGAACAGCGACGGTTCGCCTGAATAATCCAGACCGTGCAACCCATCGGAAGATGGCACGGCGATGGCACTTCTTCACGCCCGTGCTGTCATTAGTGCGCGGTATCAACGACCGGGTTTCAGGGCTTTAGTCCTGCCCTCGATGTGCCATCCAGCGCACGGATTGCGAGCAGACTGACTATCTTCCTGACGGTTCACTCCTATGCGTTTCCTACTCGATCCGCGTCATGACATTGATGCTGCTTTGCTGAGCTATCGGCGAGTGTTCTGGTCTCTGGCCCTGTTCAGCGGCGTGATCAACATGCTGGTGCTGGTGCCGTCGCTGTACATGATGCAGGTTTACGATCGTGTGCTGACCAGCCGAAATGAGACCACGCTGTTCATGCTCACGCTGATCGCGCTGGGCTTGTTCATGTTCAGCGGGCTCATCGAATGGGTTCGCGGGCAGGTCATGATCCGCATGAGCGCGGGGCTGGACGAGGCGCTCGGGGAACGCATCTTCGATGCTGCGTTCGCCCGCAGCTTGCGCGAACACAACGCCAACCCGGCGCAGGTACTCACTGACCTGGCGACACTGCGTCAGCTGATCACCGGGCAGGGGCTGATCGCGTTGCTGGACGCGCCCTGGCTGCCGATCTTCTTGCTGGTGGCGTTCATTTTTCACTTCTGGTTCGGCGTGCTGACCCTGGTGCTCGCGCTGGTGCTGGCAGGTCTGGCGTTGTGGGGTGAGCTGGCGACACGAACGGGACTGGGCGAAGCCAACCGGCTGGGCGTGCAGTCGGCGGCGTATGTGAACAGCACTCTGCAGAACGCCGAGGTGATTCAGGCCCTGGGCATGCTCGGGCCGCTCCGGCAGCGCTGGAGCTTGCTGCAGCAACGGATCATCGCCGCTCAGGCGCAAGCCAGCGACCGCAGCGCGCGTATCACTTCTGCCACGCGATTTGTGCGAATTTCCGGGCAATCGTTGTCGTTGGGGCTGGGTGCGTTGCTGGTTCTGGAGGGGCAGCTTTCCGCGGGCATGATGATCGCGATGTCGCTGCTGCTGGGGCGCGCGTTGGCGCCTGTGGAAATCGCCATCGGCTCGTGGAAGCAATTCAACTCCGGGCGCCAGAGCTACCAGCGTTTGAGTCAGTTGCTGACACAGCACCCACCGCACCGCCTGCGCATGCCGTTACCGCCACCCACCGGTGCGGTGCGCCTTGAGCAGCTCTACGTCGGACCGCCGGGGGCGACGCAGCCAATCTTGCGCGGGATCAACCTGAGCCTCGCCAAGGGTGAGGTGCTGGCAGTGGTCGGCCCGAGCGCCAGCGGCAAGTCGACGTTGGCCAGGGCGTTGGTCGGCGTCTGGCCGCCGCTCGGTGGGTCGGTGCGCCTCGACGACGCTGAAATCAGTCAATGGTCCCACGATGCACTGGGCCCGCACTTGGGTTACTTGCCTCAAGACATCGAACTGTTCGCCGGCACCGTCGCGGACAACATTGCCCGGTTCGGCGAGCAAGACGCCGACAAGGTGATTGCAGCGAGCCGCCACGCAGGCATCCACGAAATGATCCTGCGTTTTCCCGAGGGCTACGACACCCCGCTCGGCCCCGGCGGGCTGGGCCTGTCTGGCGGTCAGAAACAACGGCTGGGCCTGGCACGAGCGCTTTATGGAAACCCGACGCTGATCATTCTGGACGAACCCAATTCCAACCTGGATGAGGCAGGCGAGTTGGCCTTGATCCAGGCCATCAATGCGCTCAAGGCCGCAGGCAGCACCGTGGTGCTGATCACCCACCGCCCAAGCGTGCTGGCGGTTGTCGACCAGATTCTGTTGCTCAGGGACGGCACGCAGCAAGCCTTTGGCCCGCGTGACCGGGTGCTCAAGGCGCTCATGCCCGCGCCAAAGCCGGCCGCGGTCAGGGAGGCCGGAAAGGATGCGTGATGTGAAATCCGTTCCCCAGGCACGCGGCGAGCAGGGCATGTCCCTGCGCAACGCTGGACTCACACCCGTTGCCAGCACCGACGCGCGGGGCGCTGCGCGTTATGGCGTAGGGTTTATGGTGCTCGCGCTCGGTGGCTTCCTGCTGTGGGCCTGTCTTGCGCCGCTTGATCAGGGCGTGGTGGGCAGTGGCACGGTAGTGGTCGCTGGCGAGCGCAAGGCGGTGCAGTCATTGGTTGGCGGGGTGGTCGATCAGCTGCTGGTGAGCGAGGGTGACCGCGTGACCCAGGGGCAACTGTTGGTGCAGCTCAATACAGTCCAGCCGCAGTCGCAATTGGACGTGACGATGGGCAAGTTACTCAATGATCGCAGCGTCGAGGCACGGCTGAATGCCGAACGTCTGGGCGAGGAGAAGATTGAGTGGCCGCCGGAGTTGCTGGAGCGCGCCGACGAGCGCCGGGTCAAGGCGGCCATGGCGTTGCAGACTCAGTTGTTTCTGACCCGGCGCGCAGAATTGGCCAGTCGGGTGCAAATCATCGAGCATGAGGTCGAGTCGTTGCAGCAGCAGTTGAGCGGCTATAACGGCGTCAAGCGCAATTACGATGCGCAGATGAACTTCCAGCGACAAGAACTCGAAGGCCTGCGCGATCTGGCGCGTGAAGGCTATGTCCCGCGTAACAAGTTGTTCGAAGCGGAGCGCAATGCCGCGCAGTTGGCGGGGCAGATTGCGTCCGGAGTGGGCGACATCGGCAAGACCCGCCAGGCGATCAACGAAAGCAAACTCAAAGTCCTGCAAACTCAGCAGGAGTTCCGTCGCGACGCCGAAACGCAGCTCAGTGATGTTTCCGCAGAGGCCGCAGGCTTGGCCGACCAGATTCGCGCATTGCAGTTTCAGGTGGAAAACGGAGCGATTCGTGCGCCCGTCTCCGGGCAGGTCATGGACATGACCATTCACACGGTCGGCGGCGTCACCCAGGCGGGCCAGAGCCTGATGCAGGTGGTGCCACTGGATGCGCCGATGGCGATCACCGCGCGTTTCGAGCCGCTGATGGCCAACAAGCTGCGCCCGGGGCTGCCTGTGCACGTGCATTTCACCGCGTTGCAACGGGTCGATACACCTACGGTCGTCGGCACGGTCAGCACCGTTTCGGCGGACCAACTGATCGATGAACAGACCCACCGCCCGTACTTTTCGGCCAAGGTCGAGATCCCGGCAGAGACTGTGGCCTCACTGCAAAACGCAGGCTTGCTGGTACGTCCCGGCATGTTGGCCGACGTCACCGTGGTCACGGGTGAGCGGACCCTCATGAACTACCTGATGAAACCCCTGCGCGAACGCCTGCTCGCTGCTTTCAAGGAGGAATAAGCGTGATTGCACGTCGTTTCTATAGGGCGTCCAGTGCGCGCTTCTTGTGGGGTGTGTGTACCGGTTGGGTGGCGTTGAGCCCGGTGTGGGCCGCTGACCCCGGCCTCAGCCTTATCGCCGCCTTCGATGCTTCGCGGCTGAACGACCCCACCATCCAGTCAGCCGGGCACGCTTACGACGCCTCGCAACATGAAGAGGCAATCGGCCGTGGCGGTCTTTACCCGCAGGTCTCGTTATCGTCGCGGTATGGCTACGGCGGGCGTACCGATGGCGGCACCGACAGCAGCTACGTGAACAGTAACGACTACCAGTCCAACAACGTGACGCTGGCGGCGCAACAACCGCTCTACGACAAGGGACGCTGGGCCGCCTATCAAGAAGGCAAGGCCCGGGGACAACTGGGTGTCCAGCAGTTCGATGTCGCAGGCCAGAGTCTCTACGATCGCGTCGCCAAGGCATATTTCGAGGTGGCCAGGGCCGAGAATGAAATCAAGCTGATCACTCAGCAGAAAGCTGCCATCAGCGGACTGGTGACCCAAAGCAAGAAGCTTTATGAGTCGGGGCAGGGCGCTATTACTGACATCGACGAAGCGCAGGCGCGATTCGACCTGGTGCAAGCCCAGGAAGCGGAGGCCCGTGCCCGCCGCGTGGCCGCCCTGAGAGCACTGGCTGGGCGCACCCGCGTTGCCGTCGACGACATTCAACCCATGGGCGAAACGCTCGCTGCCCAAAGCCCTCTTCCTCCGGAACGGGACCTGCCGTTCTGGACCGCGATTGCTCGTGACGCCAGCCCGGAACTGGCGGCCCGGCTGGCGGCCGTGAAGGTGGCTGAAGCGCAGGTCGACAGCCAGCGCGCCGGCCACTACCCCACGCTGTCGCTGACCACTCAGATGACCCGACGCGAAACGCGCCAGTACCAGGAGCTCGACCCGCGGCAGGACAGCTATTACGTCGGCGTGCAGCTGGACATCCCGCTGTATCGCGGCGGTGCGGTGCGCGCATCGGTCGAAAAAGCCCGGGCGCAACTGGCGGGCGCGCAGTCCGATTACGACGTCCAGCGCCAGCAACTGTCAGAGGATATCGAGACCGATTATCTGGGTGTGGTCGCCGGGTTCACCAAAAGCAAGGCCATGCAGCGCGCAGTCGAATCGAACCAGCGAGCGCTGACGTCGACGGAAAAAGGCTTTCAAGGCGGGGTGCGCTCGACCGTGGATATCCTCGATGCCCAGCAACGCGTATTTCAGGCCCGCCGTGACTTGCTGAATACCAAGCTCGACATGCTGCAAAGCTACGTCAGCTTGCACACGCACACCGGGCAAATGAATCGCGCCGTGCTTGAGCAGGTGCAGAGCCTGTTCTGACCACAGCCTTGGCGACGGTTCAGTCGGTACACGGCTCTGTCGTCAATCCTCTTCGTTCAAACCCTGCTCCAGCAAAACGCGCGGCGAACCAAAAAAGAAAAGGCCCTCAGTCAGAGGGCCTTCGTGTTGCCGGGAAACGCGGGTATCGATCAGGCGGTGAAGTCGCTGGCGTGCAGTTCCTTGACCCCGGTCAGCTGGATTTCGAACTCCGGCGTCGCATCGGCATTGATACTCCCGTACAGCACGCCATCAGCGAAGCGCAATTGCCCGGTCGCGTTGGTCGCGTCGAAAGCATTGCTGCCGATGAAACTGAACGCGTCGATCTGTGCGGTCAGCGGGTTGGCATCCAGGCCAGTGAAGTCCAGTTTGTCGCCCTCGGCGGATTTGAAACCACCGATCACGTCGCGCAAAGTTCCGACGCCCATGTCCGACAACGCCCCGAATACGTAAGTATCCGCGCCGGTGCCGCCAATCAGGTTGTCAGTACCTTGGCCACCGATCAGGCGGTCGTTACCGGAGCCGCCGACCAACGTATCGTTGCCTGCGCCACCGTTGAGCACGTTCGCGGCGCTGTTGCCGGTCAGGCTGTCGTCGTACGCACTGCCGGTGAGGTTCTCGAAGTTTTTCAGCGTATCGAGACCCGCGCCGACGGTGTTCTGTTGCGCCGAGGTCGACAGGGTTGCGGTGATACCTGC
Source organism: Pseudomonas sp. efr-133-TYG-103a (assembly GCF_030209235.1). Classification (NCBI taxonomy): domain Bacteria; kingdom Pseudomonadati; phylum Pseudomonadota; class Gammaproteobacteria; order Pseudomonadales; family Pseudomonadaceae; genus Pseudomonas; species Pseudomonas sp. efr-133-TYG-103a. Next base: position 190,630 of record NZ_JARVSK010000013.1, on the reverse strand, counting down.
CAGCGCCCGCTCGAACGACACGGTGTCATTGCCGTCGCGCCCATCCAGGACGTTATTGCCGGCACCCGCGAACAGCGTGTTGTCCAGGGCGTTGCCCGTGCCGTTGGCGGCGCCGCTCGCGTCGATGTACAGGTTTTCCACATTGCTGCCCAAGGTGTACGCGGCGAGCGAGCTGTGAACGCTGTCGATACCGCCCAGCAGCGGATCGCTGTTGGTTTCGATGACCGCATCGCCGACGTCGTCGACATAGTAGGTGTCGTTGCCATTGCCGCCGGTCATGTTGTCAGCGCCGCCCGCACCGTTGAGGACGTTGTCGGCCGCGTTGCCTGACATGAAGTTACGCAGGGCATTGCCGGTGCCGTCGATGGCAGACACGCCGGTGAGCATCAGATTCTCGAGGTTGTCCCCCAAGGTCCAGCTGACCGACGCCTGCACAGTGTCGACTTGCGAAAGGGCGGTATTGCTCTCGACAACGCTGTCGAACCTGTTGTCGACGACGTAGACGTCGTTGCCGTCGCCCCCCATCATCATGTCGGCGCCGAGGTCGCCGTCCAGTGTGTCATCGCCACTGCTGCCAACCAGGGTGTCGTCCTGGTCGGTGCCGAAAATCTTGCCGCCTTCGTTGTGGGCGCCGTCGTAGATCGCTTGCACGCTGTTGTTGTCGGTTGCATCGCCCTGGAAGCCGAGATCCCCGGCGATGTAATCGGCCAAACGCTGGCCCACGATCTCTGCCGACTCCTCGTGCAGGTGCCAGACGTCATCCGGGTAGACCAACGGATCGACCTCATGGCGCAGGGGCAGGTCGGTGTAATCGACTGCCAGCTTGACGTCGTCGCGTGTGGCGGCAATCGATTCCTGGACCGCCCGGACATAGCCAACGCCGGCCACGATGTCCGCGATCTTCTCCTCGGAGTAGCCGCGCACGCGCGCCGCGTCTTCGTCGTAGTGGCCGGTCTCCATCATGTACACATTGAAGTTGCCGAACTGATCATGCAGATAGTCGAAGACCGACAGCGTCGCAGCCTTATAGGCGGCCGCCGCCGCTTCTTTGTCAGTCGCGCGGGCGATTTCCTGCGCCGCTTCCTCGCCCTGGCCCCAAATGATGCCCATCGTCACGTTGTCGATGGACTTGAGTTCCGTCAGTTGGTCCTGCAGCAGTGCAACTGCGCGCAGCAGGGCAGGGCCAGGTTGGTTCGTGTCGGTGAGCCACCAGCACAGCTTCAGCTCCTCTGCGCCCAACGTCGACATGCCATTCACCGTGCTACCACCCACCGCGATATCGATACCGGTTCCGTCGGCGTCGGTGAACTGGCTGCGCACGTCGTAGGTGGTGTATTTGCTGAGGTCATTGACCAGCATCGAGGTGCCGGATTGATCGTCGTCTTCAGTCATCCGCAGCAGCCGCGCATTGGACTGACCCAGCGTCGGAAGATAAAGAATGTCCTGCTGCGCCCGCTCGCCGAACACGAAGTCGTCGGCCGTCAGGCTGTCCATGTAGTTGCCGCTCAGGGCAATCTCGAATCGGTTGCCGTCGGCGTCAGCTTCGCTGGACTTGATGTACGTTTTGTCGCCCGCAGCGTTCAGGCTGAGGTAGAGCGTATGGTTGCTGCCGTCACCCAGGCCAAGGAAACCCAGCGCCGAAACATCAATCTTGTCCACACCCTGAGTGAAATCGTAGAGGGTGTCGGTGGCCGTTGCGCCGCCTGCGTCGTAGTCGCGGTAGCTGTCGAGCACATTCAAGTAGCGGAACGTGTCAGCACCTTCGCCGCCATACAGTGAATCGCGCCCGGCGCCACCGTCGAGGATGTCCGAGCCGGCGCCGCCTCTGAGCGTGTCGTTACCGCCTAAGCCCAGGATCAGGTCAGCGCCGGCTGTTCCATTCAACGTCTCGGCGTTGTCGGTGCCGGTCACGGTATTGGCCGGGGCATCGGCTACCGCCAACGCAAAGCTGTCGCTGACCGAAGCGCCGGATGGATCAGTGGCCTTGATCAAGACACTGTAGTTACCTGCTGCAGTGTCCGACGGCGTGCCGCTGAAGGTCATGCTGGCCGCATCGAAGCTCAACCAGGCCGGCAGCGGCGTGCCGTCCGCCAGCGTCGCCGTGAAGGTCAGAACATCTCGATTGCCGTCGGCGAAACTGTTGTCGGTGACGGTGTAACTGAACGGCGAACTTTCGGTGGCGTTCTGATCCAGCAATGGGATGACCACCACCGGCGCTACGTTGCCCGGCGTGCTGTGATCGGCAAATACAAAGTGGCTGGTGGTGAGGCTGTTGACCAGATTGCCCGCCAGCGAGACCTCGAACCGGTTGCCATTGGCGTCCGCCACGTTGTCTTTGAGGTAGGTGCGGTTGGTGGTGGCGTTGTACGTCACCTGCAACGTGCCATCGAGGCCATTGCCCAAGCCGGTATAGCCCAACGCAGACACGTCGATTTTGTCGGCCGACACATCGAAGTCCAGGATCTGGTCGCTGCTGCTCGTGGTCGCGGTGCGATAGCTGTCCAGTTTGGAAGTGAAACGGAACACGTCCGCCCCCGCGCCGCCGGTGAGTTTGTCAGAGCCGGCGCCACCGATAAGCACGTCGTTGCCAGCGCCGCCATCGAGGGTGTCGTTGCCGGCACCGCCGAACAACTGCTCGTTGGCGACTGTGCCAATGAGCCTGTCGTTGTTCGGCGTGCCATTGATGACGCCCGGCGTCCCGGTGACGTCCTGCACGGCGAGCGTGAAACTGTCGCTGACCGTCGCTTTGCTGCCATCGGTAGCGGTGACAAGAACAGCGTAGGTGCCTGACGCGGTGTCACTCGGCGTGCCACTGAACGTGCGCGTTGCTGCGTCGAACGTCAGCCATTGCGGCAGCGGGCTGCCGTCCGCCAGCGTGGCGGTGTAGCTCAGGCTGTCGTTGTCCGGGTCGGTAAAACTGGTGGCCGGCACGACATAACTGAAAGGCGTGTTTTCAGTCGCGTTCTGGTCCAGCAGCGGCGATGCCACCACCGGGGCGTGGTTGACCGTCGGCGTCGTCGCGAAGACGAAATTGGCGCTGGTCAGCTTGTCGAGGTAGTTGCCTTCCAGCGCGACCTCGAAGCGGTTGCCGTTGGCATCGGCCGATAGAGACTTGACGTAAGTTTTCGTCCCGTCAGCGTTGAGCACCAGGTAAACAGTGTCGTTCTTGCCGTCGGCAAGAGCGGTGAAACCCAGTGCCAACAGGTCGATCTTGTCTGCGCTGACATCGAAATCGGTGATGACATCGCCAAGGTTCGCACCCCCGGCGTTGTAATTCCGGTAACTGTCCATGCGGCTGGAGAACACAAAGGTGTCGGCCCCGGCGCCGCCGGTCAGCGTGTCCATGCCCGCGCCGCCGTCGAGTTTGTCGTCACCTGCGCCGCCGTTCAGGCTGTCGTTGCCAGCCAGGCCGAGCAGTGTTTCCGCCGAGTCGGTACCCGACAAGGTATCGTTGCCCGCCGTGCCAGTGACGACGCGATTGAAAATGAAGTTATCCGCGGTCAGCGTGCCGGTGAGGTTGCCGGCAAGAACCAGCTCGAATCGATTGCCGTTGGCGTCGGCATCGTAGTCCTTGATATAGGTGCGATCGTTGCTGGCGCTGTAGCTGATCTGCAAGGTGCCACCGCGACCGTTGCCCAACCCGGTGAAGCCCAGGCCGGCAAGATCGATCTTGTCTTGTGTGACATCGAAGTCGGTGATCAGGTCATCGAAGCTCTTGGTCGCATTGCGATAGCTGTCAGACTGATTCGCGAAGCGGAAGATGTCGGCACCCGCGCCGCCAGTCAGCGTGTCCGTTCCAGCGCCGCCCACCAGCGTGTCGTCGCCAGCGCCGCCATTGATGACATCGTTACCCGCACCGCCATAAATGATCTCGTTACCGGCGCTGCCCAGCAATGTGTCATTGCCATCCGTACCTTGAATGGTGGTAACTGGCACCGTGTCGCTGGCATAGCTGCCATCGCCATACACCAGCGTGTCGCCTTTGCTGGTGTGGCTGATGGTGTTGCCGATGATTGTGTTGCGATCAGTCCCGTCTTCATTACGCTCGGCAACCCCGTAGGTCGAAAGGTCACTGCCGCTGATGGTATTGCCCTGGATGGTGTTGTCGCTGCCGGTGTAGTACTTGCCCGATACGCCCTGCGTATCGTCGTAAGACTGAATGATGATTTCCGGAACCGGCGCCCCCAGTGAGTTATTGCTCAGCACGTTATCGCTGACGTCGACGTGGTTACTGCCATAAATACGAATGCCGGCACTGCTGTTGTCGTGGATATTCACGCCGGTCAGCGAGACCTCGCTGGACAGCTTGATCAGCACGCCCTCGGCGCCATTTCCATACACCTCACCACCCGTGATCGTGATGTTGTCCGGCGAAGGAATGTTCTCACTGCCGCGCTGCACCACAATCCCGCCACCGCCGTTGCCATAGGCAACGTTATTGGTGAGCGTGAAATCGTGCGAGCTGGTCACCACATTGAAGCCATGACGATCATTGTCGTAGGCAATGTTGTTTTCGAAGGTGCTGTCGCTGAGGAAATCCGCCACGAAGCCATCCAGGCCGTTGCCGTGGGAGACACTGTTCTTGATCACCATATTGACGGTCTGCTCGTGCGGATCGAAACCGTACCCCGAGCAGTCCTTGATCTCGACGCCATCCAGCGTGACGTTCGAGTCATAACCTTCCTGGCCCGGTATATAGCCGTTGAACCAACCGTCGATCTTGCCGGTGGTATGGTCCCGGTTGCCGTCCAGCGTCAGATTGCTCAAACCGAAATCATGGGTTTCCTCACCATAGGCCGAGCGAATGATCCCAGTGATCTTCGTGTCAGAACCGTCGGCGACCTTAATATTGGTCTGCCCCATCCCGTCGCCGTTCATGTAGACATTGCTCTTGAGCATCAAGCAGCCGTCGGAAGGCTCCTCACCACCTGAAACAATGTAAGTACCAGTAGGCACATAAACCTGACCCCCGCCGGCGGCGGCCGCTGCGTCAATTGCACTCTGGATGGCGGCGGTGTCATCAGTCACGCCATCACCCACGGCGCCAAAATCCTTTACATTGAAAATCATGCAGTTATCTCCGAAGACTGGCTGGATACACAGTAGATGCCAATTTCCCATCAGCGACCTTGATGATATGACCCAGTGCGGAGAAAAAATTGCGACCATATGTCGGAGAAGCGTCAACAAAACTCGGATTTTTGATGAGTTTTGAAATTTGGGTGGTGGGATTTTGACGGTTGTTTGGCGGTGTAGAAATGACAGTGGGATGAGGGGCTGGTCAGGGGGTTGGCGTCAGAAATGGCGTGCGCCGACATCAGCCTGCGACGTCCGAGAGAGATAAGCATCGGCAGAATGTTCGGATGGGGCAGGATTATTTTGGACAATTAAAAAGCCGGCTTGTGGCCGGCTTCTCGGTGACAGGTTTGATTAGTTTTTGGCTAACCGCACCCATCCGCAAAAGTGCGCGCTGCGAGGAGGCGCTTGTCAGGTCGGCGAGGCCAGTCACGAATACTGGACCAGGCCCGTCATCCACCCGCGGATAGCCGGTGGATGTTGAAACGAAGGCGTGCAGGATACTGATGTTCGACGCGTCTGCCCAGCGTTGGTGTGCCGCCATTTGTCCTTTTCGCTTTGAATCAAGGCAGTGTTGCGGGGTGGCGGCGGTTGTTGAGGGTCGCCCACCAGAAGACCCAGCCCAGAATCTGGATGTTCTGCTCCTGAATCTGTTCGGCAGTGAAAATTTCATCGGGGTATTCGCCAGCGTTGTGACTGCGCAGCCGCAACGCGCCACCCGGCAGGCGGTACAGGCATTTTACCCGCAGCATGCCGTCGTGCTCGATCGCATACATTTCGCCGTCGATGACCTGCACCCGGCCTCGGTCGACCGCGATAAGCGAGCCGTCCTGGATCTTGTCGGCCATGCTGTTGCCGACCATGGCGATGCAGATTGCGTTGTGCAGCTCCACGTCCATGGCGTCGATGATCCGCCGTGACAGGCGCGCCTTATGGTTGGGTATCTCGCTCACGGCCGTTCGCCCCGAGCCCTGCGCGCGAGATTCGGAATAGAACGGTATATCGAGTTCATCGCGCGCGCCGTGGCGCTCGGCTCGTCCTTTATGAATGCCGTCCATGCCGGGTTTGTCTCGTGCCTCTCCGGGGTGTTTGGGGCCTTCGCCGCTGCGCAGCCAGCGCGCATTGACGCTCAGCAGTTCAGCCACTTCTTCCATGCGCGCCATCGGAATGCCGCGTTTGAACCAGTTGTTCACGTGTTGCGGCGTTACCTTGCGGTTGGCGGCGAAGTCTGTTGCAGAGAGATGGCACTCTCGCAAGAGGATGCGTAGTCGATCACCTGATGTATTCATGCCCCGAAGTTTACGGGCGGCCGCGCTTTGTTTAAATGAACGAAGTGTTCAAATGAGTGGGCGATCAACCTTGCGATTGAGTGGCCGGATTACAAGACTCAAGCAGGTATGTAGGCTGTTTCCTTCACTGTTTTGATTGCGATCAACAGTGCCAGCAATGCAATGAAGTGGCTGCAAATTTGTGAGTGTTTTAATGACTCGCTTTACAGAGCCTTGGGTATTGAGAAGCAGCGCGATAATGAAGGATCGATTGTTGCCGGAAACGGGTAAGCGCTTTATCTGGATAAACAGATTGTCTGGAGGTGGATCTTTTTAAACATCCGCGAGGGGGGAATCGGATAATTCAGGCGAATCGGCGGGCGTGGTGATCAGATCACTGAGGCGATGGATTGCGCAATTGTTGTACGCAAGACAGCGAATGAATCGCCTTGCAGCGAGAGGGCGTTGCGTTAAAAGACAAAAAACAGGAGGGTGCAGCCTTCAGAACACCCGTCGCGGGTGCCCTGAAGACGGCAAGTCGAATCAGCCTTTGTAGGCTGCGACCGATTTGGTGATCGCTTCGCGAGCGGCATCGGCGCCTGCCCAGCCTTCGATCTTGACCCACTTGCCCTTCTCGAGATCCTTGTAGTTCGCGAAGAAGTGCTCGATCTGCTGGATCAGCAGCGGTGGCAGGTCGGTGTATTCCTTCACGTCAACGTACAGCTGGGAGAGTTTGTCGTGTGGAACAGCGATGACTTTGGCGTCACCGCCGCCGTCGTCGGTCATGTTCAGTACGCCGACCGGGCGGGCGCGGATGACCGAGCCTGGCGCTACCGGGTAAGGCGTTACGACCAGCACGTCGAGCGGGTCGCCGTCGTCAGCCAGGGTGTTCGGGATGAAACCGTAGTTGGCCGGGTAAAACATCGGCGTGGCCATGAAACGGTCAACGAACAGGCAGTCGCTTTCTTTGTCGATTTCGTACTTGATCGGCGCGTGATTGGCCGGGATCTCGATTGCGACGTAGATGTCATTCGGCAGGTCTTTACCGGCCGGAATCTTGCTGTAGCTCATTGGGCTTTGCCCCCTTGGTTGACCATTCAGAATCTGGCGTCGAACGCCAAAAAGTGGGCCGGATTATAGGCACATTCGGCAGCGGTTGCCATGTACGCCAATCAGCCCCGGGCGTCGTCGTGAGCCTGATAGACCGGGTTTTGCGCTTGAAGTGCCGTAAGCCGTGCAAGAGGGTCCTGACGGTAGAAGGCTCTGAGCTGCTGATACACCTGCGGATACGCTTCGACCAGCAAATCCGGGGCACTGAAGAAGTACTCGCTGATCACGGCGAAGAATTCCGCGGGGTTCTCGGCGGCGTAAGGATCGATGAGCGTTTCGGCGTCCGGGTCGGCGTCCAGCTGCCGGTTGAGATCGTCGAATGCGCTCTGCATGGTGCTGGCCCAGTCACTGATGCGCATGTCGGGGTGCAGCGGCGGAAGGCCGTTGGCGTCGCCATTGAGCATGTCCAGTTTGTGCGCCAGTTCGTGAATGACGAGGTTGTAGGCCTCCCAGCCACCACTCGACAGCACCCCCGGCCACGCCAGAATGACCGGTCCCTGCGACCAGGCCTCGCCGCTGTGCTCGCCGTCCCACTCGTGCTCCACGCCGCTGGCGTCGCGGTGCCGCTGCGGGCTGACGAAGTCATCGCCGTACAGAATGATCTCGTGAAATCCCTGATACCAGTTCAGATCGCCCAGCGCCAGCAGCGGCAACTGCGCCTGCGCAGCAAGAAAAAGCCGCGACTCTTCATCCAGATTCACGCCTTCGAGCGCGGTGAGGTGTTTGGCTCGCAGAAACAGTACGCAGCTGTCGAGCAGGTAGCGGTCTTCTTCGGCGCTCAGGCCGTCGAGGATCGGCAGTCGCTGACGCACACGCTCCCATACGGCAGGATCGACGGGATTGCGCGCCAGCGTGCGACGCTTGAGCCAGTTCCCCAGCGACCACATCGATCAGCGGGCTTCTGCGGAGCGGCCCATGCGGCTGCGGACCAGCCCGATGATCATCGGCAGCAGCGAAATCAGGATGATTGCCAGCACCAGCAGCGTCAGGTTTTTCTTGATGAAGGGGATGTTGCCGAAGAAGAAGCCCAGAGCCACCAGACCGCCTACCCAGAGCACCGATCCCAGCACGCTGAAGCTCAGAAAGCGCAGGTAATGCATCTTGCCCACGCCTGCCACGAATGGCGCGAAGGTGCGGATGATCGGCAGAAAGCGCGCCAGCGTCACGGTTTTGCCGCCATGGCGCTCATAAAATTCATGGGTTTTGGTCAGGTAATCGCGGCGGAATATCTTCGAATCCGGATTGCGGAACAGGCGGTCCCCCAACGTTCGGCCAATCACGTAGTTGGTGCTGTCGCCGAGTATCGCCGCGGCCATCAGCAGGCACGCCAGCAGCACCGGATCCATCGCGCCACCCGCTGCCACCGCGCCTGCGATAAAGAGCAATGAATCACCCGGCAGGAAGGGGGTCACGACCAGACCGGTTTCGCAGAAAATGACCAGAAACAGAATCGCGTAGACCCAAGTGCCGTAGTTGGTCACCAGCATGTCGAGGTAGACGTCGAGGTGGAGAATCAGGTCAAGCGGGTTGAAATCCATGTACGGCACCTGGTTGTGAGACCCGATTTCGGGTCGTGCGGACGATGAGTCGAAGGGAATTGGGCCGCATTATAGAGGGAAGAAACAGGATATTGCTGGCGCCGGACCAGCGATTGAAACATTTGGTAGTGATGACGCACAGACCTCTGCAGGAGCGCGCTCGCCCGCGGACGCTACAGGCCTGCAGCGCCGAATATCGATTGATCCGACGTCATCGCGGACAAGCGCGCTCCTGCACGGGAAGTGTGTGTCGTTCAGTTGATCGGCAGGACGTAGTTCTTGAACTGAGTGTCCTCACGAAACCCGATGGATTCGTACACTTTCTGCGCCACGTCATTGTTGGCGCTGGTTGAAACACGCATGCGCACGGCCTGGGTTTCTCGGGCCATCTTCTTGGCTTTCTGAATCAGGTGGTCAGCCACCAACTGGCGACGGGCGTCTTCTGCGACATAAATGTCGTTGAGGATCCACACGCGCTTCAGAGACAGCGACGAATAGCTGGGATAGAGCTGACAAAAGCCCAGCAGCTTGCTGTCGTCTTCGTCATGCAAGGCCAGATAGATCACGGACTCTTCGCGGCGCAGGCGTTTTTCCAGAAAGGCGCGGGATGAGTCAGGAAAAGGCAGCTCGCCGTAAAACTCGCGGTATTTGACGAACAGCGGTGTCAACAGGTCCAGGTGCTCCAGGGTGGCTTGAACGATCCGCATGGTTGGGCCTCAGCTTCATTGTGCAATGCATGAAAGGGGGAGGGCGCGCCTGGCACGGGGACAGACGATTTCGACTGTGCCTAAGCGGTTTAGAAAGCGCAATCCAAAGTCACGGCGCCCTGGCTGTGCAGCGCCGGCACCTGAGTGTTTACGCAATGAAAACGGCCTCCGAAGAGGCCGTTGGCTGGTCACTGAAACCGCTTTTTGTCAGAAGAAACCCAGCGGGTTGGTGTCGTAACTCACCAGCAGGTTTTTGGTCTGTTGGTAATGTTCGAGCGCTACTTTGTGGGTCTCGCGGCCGACGCCGGATTTCTTGTAACCCCCAAACGCGGCATGGGCCGGGTACAGGTGATAGCAGTTGGTCCACACGCGACCGGCCTTGATGGCTCGGCCTACGCGGTAGGCACGGTTGATGTCGCGGGTCCACACGCCCGCACCGAGGCCGAACTCGGTGTCGTTGGCGATTGCGATGGCTTCCGCTTCATCCTTGAAGGTCGTGACGCTGACCACCGGGCCGAATATTTCCTCCTGGAACACGCGCATGCGGTTATTGCCTTTGAGCAGCGTTGGCTGGATGTAATAGCCGGTCGCGAGCGAGCCTTCCATTTTTTCAACCTTGCCGCCGGTCAGCAGCTCGGCGCCTTCGCCCTGGGCAATGTCCAGGTAGGAGAGGATCTTGTCGAACTGCTGTTGCGACGCCTGAGCGCCCACCATGGTGTCGGTATCCAGTGGGTCGCCCCGTTTGATTTTCAGGACTTTCTTCATCACCGCTTCCATGAATTGCGGGTAAATCGACTCCTGAACCAGGCAACGCGATGGGCATGTGCAGACTTCGCCCTGGTTGAAAAACGCCAGCACCACGCCTTCTGCGGCTTTATCGATGAACTCGGGTTCGGCGTTCATCACGTCTTCGAAATAGATGTTCGGCGACTTGCCGCCCAGCTCGACGGTGGACGGGATAATGCTGTCGGCCGCCAGCTTCATGATGTGCGAGCCCACCGGCGTGGATCCGGTGAAGGCGATCTTGGCGATGCGCTTGCTGCTGGCCAGCGCTTCACCGGCTTCGCGGCCGTAACCCTGAACGACGTTCAGCACGCCTTTGGGCAGCAGATCGCCAATCAACTCCATCAACACGCTGATACCCAGCGGCGTTTGCTCGGCAGGTTTGAGCACGATGCAATTTCCGGCTGCCAGCGCCGGCGCAAGTTTCCAGGCGGCCATCAACAGCGGGAAGTTCCACGGGATGATCTGGCCGACCACGCCCAGCGGTTCATGAATGTGGTACGCCACGGTATTGCCGTCGATCTCGGCGGCGGTGCCTTCCTGGGCACGCAGCACACCGGCGAAATAACGGAAGTGGTCGACGGCCAGCGGAATGTCGGCGTTGAGGGTTTCGCGCACCGCTTTGCCGTTGTCCCAGGTTTCGGTGATCGCCAGCAGCTCAAGGTTCTGCTCAATGCGATCGGCGATTTTCAGCAACGTCAGTGAGCGCTCCTGCACGGAGGTCTTGCCCCAGGCATCCGCCGCGGCGTGGGCGGCATCCAGCGCTTTATCGATGTCTTCGGCAGTCGAGCGAGGGAAGGTTGCGATCAGCTTGCCGGTGATGGGCGAGGTGTTTTCGAAGTACTGGCCTTTGACCGGAGGCACGAATTCGCCACCGATGTAGTTACCGTACTGGGTCTTGAAGGTGACGAGCGAGCCTTCAGTACCGGGATGGGCATAACGCATGGTGAATATCTCCTTGCTCTTGTGATTGTGTGGGGATAACGCGCTGCTGCGCTTGATCAAAGCGTAGAGCAAAGCGCGGGCCACCGCCGTCCGGACGCCGGTTTACAAGGGTTTTACTGAAGAAATCAGATCGCTGGCCGGCCGGCTTGCCCCGCCCTTGATACAGCGCATGTGACAGTTTGTACCGGATGTGCAACGGTCTGGCGGTGCGTTCCGGCGCAAGCATTGCAATGGCCGGTTACGAAGAGGATGCTGGTCTGCGACTCCCCGGGAGAGCCACAACCTAGGAAGAACAATAACAATGCACAGCCGCCATTTCGCTCGACATGCGCAACAAGTCCTGACCGTTGCGCAGGGTAAAGCCCACCATCGTTACGGCCCTGGCGCCGACCCTTCCATCGCCCGCTCCTGGTTGCGATGCCTTGAGGATTACCACCTCGATCCGGCGCAGGCCATGGCGCCAACGGTGCTCGAACACGCCCGCGTGCTTGAGAGCCGCGAGCGTCTGCAGCAGGTCCTGAACATCGCCGGTGGTGAAATGAACAGCCTGCATCAGCAGCTCTCTGGCGGTAATGCCGTGCTGCTGACCGACGCGCGCGGGATCATCCTCAATTGCGTCACCGAGCCTGGCGAACGGCGGATCTTCGAGCGCGCCGGTCTGTGGCTGGGCGCTGACTGGAGCGAGGCGCGCGAGGGCACCAACGGTATTGGCACCTGTCTGGTGGAGCGCCAGTGCGTGACGATTCATCGCGACGAACATTTTCGCGGCCGGCACACCGGGCTGACGTGCTCGGCGAGTCCTGTCTTCGACCCTCATGGCGACCTGCTCGCGGTCCTCGACGTGTCTTCGGCGCGGCACGATGTCACCCGCCAGAGCCAGTTTCACACCATGGCGCTGGTCAATCTGTCGGCAAAAATGATTGAGAGCAGCTACTTTCTGCGCCATTTCGACGATCAATGGCTGCTGCGCTTTCATTTGCAGGCGGGCTCCGTCGGGCTGTTCAGCGAAGGCTTGCTGGCATTCGACGGCGAGGGTTGCATCAGCGCGGTGAACCAGAGCGCGCTGAATTTGCTGAGCCTGGGGCGCTGCGAACTGATCGGTCGCCCCGTCGAGGCGTTGTTTGATTGCGCTATGAGCGACTTGCTGGCACGTGCATCGGCTGACGCGGCAACCTGCTGGCCGCTGAGAACGCGAGACGGCCGAGGCTTCTTCGCCATGCTGCGTGGGCAATCGCGACCGCAGATGACAGCGCCTGCTACAGCGGTTGTCAGCCAACCTGCAGTGCCTCCGCCACCAGGCGGCTTGTGTCTGGGCGACGCTTCGCTGCAAGCCGATTTTCGTCGGGCCTTGAAGGTGTTCGAGCGCGACGTGCCGCTGTTGATCAACGGTGAAACCGGCTCGGGAAAAGAGGCGTTCGCCAAAGCCGTGCATTACGCCAGTCGGCGGGCCGGTAAGCCTTTCGTGGCCCTGAATTGCGCGGCGATTCCGGAAACCCTGATCGAAAGCGAATTGTTCGGGTATCGCGGCGGCAGTTTCACGGGCGCGCGCAAGGAGGGCATGCGCGGCAAGTTGCAGCAGGCCGATGGTGGGACGCTGTTCCTTGATGAAATCGGTGACATGCCGGTGGCATTGCAAACCCGTTTCTTGCGCGTGCTGGAGGATCGGCTAGTGGTGCCGATTGGTGGCGAGCCGCACGCCGTGGATGTACGAATCATCAGCGCGACTCACCGGAATCTGCTGGGACGTGTGGAGGATGGCGGCTTTCGTGAGGACCTTTTCTATCGACTCAACGGCCTGGAAATCAGTTTGCCGCCGTTGCGAGCACGCAGCGACAAGGCCCAGTTGCTGGACTTCTTGTTGAAAGAAGAAGCGGGCGGCGATGCCGTCATGATCGAGCCTGAGGCGAGGGATTTGCTGCTGGCCTTCAACTGGCCAGGCAATGTGCGGCAGATGCGCAACGTGTTGAGGACTCTGGCGGCGCTGTGCGAAGACAATCTGATTCGTTTGGCCGATCTGCCAGCGCCAGTCCGTCAGGCCGCTTCCCAGTCCACCCTCGCGCGCATGAACCCCGATCCAAGGCGCAGTGATTCGCCGCTGGACGATGCCGAACGCGCAGCGCTCATCGCCACTCTGGAAACCCAGCGCTGGCACATGACCCATGCCGCCCGGGAGCTAGGGGTGAGCCGTAATACGCTCTATAGAAAGCTGCGCAAACATGGGATCAACCGCTGAAGCCCTGGGTGTATGAAGCTTGTATGAATTGTCCCAATCTGCGGCGAGCCCCCCGACGCCTTCCCGGCTAAAGCCGGTCCTACGACGGCTCGCCCGCGATATTGCAGCGTGTCGCGGTCAGTCAGCAGGGCCCGGCATTCACCCACGATATTGCAGCGTGACGCAGTCAGTGGGACGCGTTTACCCGCGATTTTGCAGCGCGTCGCGGTCAGCCAGTAGGACCGGCTTCAGCCGGGAATAGGCCAGTGTGGTCGCCATCAGTTCTGCGGTTAGCCCCCCGACGCCTTCCCGGCTAAAGCCGGTCCTGTGACGCCTTGACCCGAGAGGCGGTCCAACGAGGCGTTCACCGTGGGGCATCCTCAAGCGCGGCCGCCGTTCTGCGCAATTCCCTCGTGCGCATCCACCGCCTTCTACGCTAACCTGCGCGAACGTTTTAAGAGGTCGGTCATGCACATTCATATTCTGGGTATCTGCGGCACGTTCATGGGATCGCTGGCGGTTCTCGCCAAGGATCTGGGCCACAAAGTCACCGGCTCCGATGCCAACGTCTATCCGCCGATGAGCACGCAGTTGCAGGCGCAAGGCATTGAGTTGATGCAAGGGTACGACCCTTCGCATCTGGAACCGGCGCCTGATCTGGTCGTGGTCGGCAATGCGATGTCCCGAGGCAATCCGGCCGTCGAGTACGTCCTGAACAAAGGGCTGCCTTACGTTTCCGGTCCGCAATGGCTGGCTGACCACGTGCTGCGCGGTCGCTGGGTGCTGGCGGTTGCGGGCACTCACGGCAAGACCACCACGAGCAGCATGCTGGCGTGGGTGCTGGAGCATGCTGGCATGAGCCCGGGCTTCCTGATCGGCGGCGTGCCGCAAAACTTCGCGGTGTCTGCGCGTCTGGGTGACACGCCGTTTTTTGTGGTGGAGGCCGATGAGTACGACAGCGCCTTCTTCGACAAACGCTCGAAGTTCGTGCATTACGGCCCGCGTACCGCGATCCTGAATAATCTCGAGTTCGATCATGCCGACATCTTCCCCGATCTGCCTGCGATCGAGCGCCAGTTCCACCATTTGGTGCGCACCATTCCAAGCGAAGGCCTAGTGATTCATCCCACCACCGAGCCTGCATTGCAACGGGTCATTCAGATGGGATGCTGGACGCCGGTGCAGACCACCGGGCAGGGCGGTCAGTGGCAGGCCAGACTGCTGAGCGAAGACGGCTCGAAATTCGAAGTACTGTTCGAAGGCGTAACGCAGGGCGTCGTCGACTGGGACATGACCGGTCAGCACAACGTGGCGAACGCATTGGCGACCCTCGCGGCGGCGCGTCACGTGGGCGTCGTCGGGCAGCAAGGCGTTGCGGCGCTGAGTGCTTTCAAAAGCGTGAAACGTCGTATGGAAAAGGTCGCCGAAGTGCGCGGCATCACGATTTACGACGACTTCGCCCATCACCCGACCGCGATCGCCACCACGCTGGACGGCCTACGCAAGAAAGTCGGAGATTCACCGATCATCGCCATCGTGGAGCCGCGCTCCAACTCGATGAAGCTCGGCGCGCATCGTGACGGACTGCCGGAAAGTGTCGCGCAGGCGGATCAGGTGGTCTGGTACTCGCCGGCCAATCTGGGCTGGGATCTGGGCGCAACGGCTGCCGAATGCACGGTCCCGGCAGTGGTATGCGATTCCCTCGAAGGCATTATCGAACGTGTGAAAAGTCAGGCGCAGCCCGGCACGCACGTGGTCATCATGAGCAACGGTGGCTTTGGCGGGCTGCATAACAAGCTGGCCGAGGCGTTGAAATGAGCGGGCCGGAACGCATCACGCTGGCGATGACCGGCGCGTCCGGCGCGCAATACGGTCTGCGCTTGCTGGATTGTCTGGTGCGGGAAGATCGCGAAGTGCATTTTCTCATTTCCAAGGCCGCCCAACTGGTAATGGCCACCGAAACCGATGTCACGCTGCCGCCCAAGCCGCAGATGATGCAGGCGTTTCTGACCGAATACACCGGCGCTGGAGCAGGGCAGATCCGCGTTTACGGCAAGGAAGACTGGATGTCGCCGGTGGCCTCCGGCTCAGGTTCCCCGAGCGCGATGGTTGTCGTGCCGTGCTCGACGGGCACTTTGTCTGCGATCGCCACCGGCGCGTGTAACAACCTGATCGAGCGCGCCGCTGATGTGACGCTCAAGGAGCGCCGGCAGTTGATTCTGGTGCCGCGCGAGGCGCCGTTCTCAAGCATTCACCTGGAGAACATGCTGAAGCTGTCGAATCTGGGTGCGGTGATACTTCCCGCTTCACCCGGTTTCTACAACCAGCCGCAGACCATTGACGATCTGGTCGACTTCGTCGTGGCGCGCATTCTCAACCTGTTGAACATCCCTCAAGACATGCTGCCCCGTTGGGGCGAACACCATTTTGGCGCCGATGAATAAGAAGCTTTTTGTCCTGACGCTGGGGCTGGTTCTCGCCACGGGCTGCTCGACCGTGCGCACGCTGGATGCCAATCAGCCGGGCGCTCCGGTGGTGTATTCCGGCACGCGGCTGGATCTGTATGCGATTGAGGGTGGCTGCTGCGAGAAGGACCGTTTCGGGGCAGAAGCGCCGAAATACCCGATGCTCGATCTGCCCGGCAGCGCGCTGCTCGACACGGTGCTGTTGCCGCTGTCGATCCTGACTGCGCTGGGCGTCGGGTTTCAGGCAACGGGCGGGATGTAGGCGGCCGCGAGTGTCATCGCCAGGAGCAGGGACGCCGCTCGCGCACAATCTTTCATCCGCTACAAAGGTGCTCTGAGGGCGATACGCGAGCAGGGCGTAGCTATTTGCCCAATCGCCGCAGCTCGTCGGACTCCACGACCCGAATCCCGTCCTGTTCTTCCAGCGCAAGGCGCCAAAGGGCACGAGCCAGCTGACACGCCTCGATGCCGCCGTACTTACCTGGTATCAACTTGGCGATGGGCGCAGCCAGTTGTTCGACGAGCCGCTGGTCCTCACGCTCGCCGATCAGCAGCGAGGGCCGGGCGATGGTCAGTTGCGGCCAGTTCTGATCCTTGAGCGCCTCTTCCATTTCGCCTTTGACGCGGCTGTAGAAAATGCTCGATTCGGGGTCTGCATTCACAGCGCTGATCACCACCAGATGACGCGCGCCCAGCTCCCGGGCCCGCTTGCCGAACGCCACCACCATGTCCAGATCGATTGCACGGAAGGCATCCTGCGAGCCCGCCTGCTTGATCGTGCTGCCCAGGCAGCAGAAGGCGATATCGATCTGGCCGCCGAGTTCGGGCAGCAGTGAAATGAGCTCGCCGACAGGGTTTTCCAGGTGCGGGTGTTCAGCCAGCGGACGGCGAGTGGGGGCCAGCACACGGCTGACGGTGGGTTCGTTGAGCAAGCGATCCAGCAAGTGCTCGCCTGTCAGTCCAGTCGCTCCGGCAAGCAAAATGTGTTGCGGCGTCAAGTACATGGTCTTTCTCCCTTGATACGTCACAAGCATAGGCGCTCTATCGGAACAGACTGCGCGCCGAGCGGACAGGTTTCACCCGGCGCTCAAATATTCATCTGGGCGCTGGCACGGACTCGCAGGGGCGAGGCTTGTCTGCTGATCAGTGGGGAGCCGTTTGCAAGCCGAAGGTCGCTTCAGCAGGCGCCCGAGTATTGATTGCCGGCCCACGCAGGTCGCGGGGCCAGTCAAGTGCGCAGTCAGCGTCCCACGGTGTTCAATGCCCGCTCTGCCTGGCTCTTGCGCAGCTGCTGCCAGCGCGTGACGACCGCTTTGGGCGCCCAGATCTGCGGCTCGGAGGCTTCGAAGTTCTCGTCGGTTTCCCGCTGGGCAACGATGGCTTTGGCTTCGTTGAAGGCCTGAATCAGGTCGTCGCTCTCGGCCAGTGCTTTGCCGAAAAGTGCTTCGCCAAAGTAAGTGAAATCCGCCTCTTCCGAGCAGCCGAACGAGACCCGGTCTTCCCGCGAAGCGGTGATGACCATCGTGTGCTCATCCTTGATCGCAGGGATGAAACCGCCCGAGTAACAGGCAGAAATCACCACCACTTTGTCGCGATTCTTCAAAGGCGCGAGCACGCCCGACATCTCCTTGGCCGGAAGGTCCGAGAGCTCCAGGCGCGGCTGGTCCAGCACCAGCTCATGCTCGTGTGTGCCGTGGCTGGTGAGGTAGATGAAAATCAGGTCTTCCGGACCACTGCGTCTGGCCAGCGTCTGGACGGCGCGGTTGATGTTCTCGCGTGTGGCCAGCGGTCGATCCGTCATGTGATCGCGATGGTTCACCAGCGACACCTGACCGTATGCGCCGAAGCGCGTGGCGAGCAATTTGTTGACGAAGTCCGCCTCGCGCAGAAACACGCTCTGCTTGCCATCGCCGCCGACGACCAGGCTGTAGAGTTCGATGGCCGGCGTCGAGGCAGGCACTGCGGCGAGCGCTTTCTCCAGTAACGGCCCCTGAGCGAGCAGGCCGACCTCCAGCGGGTCTGGCAACAACTTGCCCGACGCGTCGCGCACGCGCTGGCCGTTGGACCAGGTGCCGCTCTGAATCTCGCCCTCGGCGGTCGTCAGCACGCCTGCGCCATGATAATTGTCGTTTTCAAAATGCCCGACGTAGGTGCTGCCGTCCGGCATCTGCAGACGGCCTTCGCCAGCGAACCGCCAGTTCAGGAACTGACCCTGATAGCGGGTGCCGTCAGCACCGATCAATTCGCCTTTGCCGGTAAAGGCGCCGTCCTTGAATTGACCCGACCAGACATCGCCGTCGGCGTTTTCGTAACGCCCGCGGCCATTGAGCTGGTTGTTGTGGAAGCCGCCGACATACTGATCACCGTCAGCGCTGTTGAAATTGCCGGTGCCTTCGAGTTGGCCGTCGACGAACTTGCCGCTGAACTGGTTGCCTGCCGCATCGCTGCGCTGGCCCTCGCCGTTGGGCTTGCCCTGCGCGAACTGGCCCTGGTACTGGCTGCCGTCGTCCAGTTCCAGGTGGCCGAGGCCATCGTACTGATCGGCCTTGAATTCGCCGCGATAACTCATGCCGTGCTCTTTGAGCGTGCCTTCGCCGTCACGTCGCCCCAGTTTGTAGCCGCCAACATAACTGCCAGCGCTGGTGGTGAGCGCCCCTTGCCCCTGAAACAGTCCGCTCTGGAACCCGCCGCGATACACGTCGCCATTGCTGGCATGCCATTCGCCCTGGCCATCCCACTGACCGTTCTTGAACGCACCCGCGTACCAACTGCCGTTCGGGTAATCGATACGACCCTTGCCCTGCAGCATGCCGTTGACGATGTCGCCTCGATAACGACCGCCGTCGGGCAGGCGAGCGTCGGGAGGCAACAGCGATTCGCCGTCACCGCAGGCGGTAAGCAGAAGGGTCAGGGCCAGAGGGGCAAGCGCGCGCATGGTAAATCCCGCAAATAAATATGTCGGCGTGATCAGATCGCGTACTTGTGTCGAGTCGCTCACACAGCCGCAGCGAGTATGCCGCAGCCAGTAAGCGTGGTGAAACAGTCTGTTACGACTGTTTCACGTTTTGAGAAATTTACACGAAGCAGAGTGACAGGGGTTCTGCGACGAAGGCGGGCTTGTCCTGACCCTCGATTTCAAGCGTTGCCGTCGCTTTGAGCAACCATTGCCCAGGCTTCTTTTCCGTGACTTCGGTCAGCGCAACTTTTAGACGAACGCGCGAATCGACCTTAACGGGCTGGACGAAGCGCACGCTGTCCAGGCCGTAATTGACCACCATTTTCAAGCCTTCCGGCAGCACCAGCAGCGATTCCATCAACTTGGGGATCAGCGACAGCGACAGGAAGCCGTGGGCGATGGTCGAGCCAAAGGGCGTCTGCGCGGCCTTGACCGGGTCGACGTGAATGAATTGGAAATCGCCGGTTGCCTCGGCGAACAGATTGATTCGTTCCTGATCGATGAGCAGCCACTCGGAACTTCCCAGTTCCTTGCCTTCATAGCTCTTGAGTTCTGCGACGGGTACATAGGGCATCGTTACTCTCCTTGTGAAACGTTGACGTCCTGCGGTTTTGTGTTTTCCGGTTTCTGCGGCTATAGGCTCTTTTATTGCTTGGCTCTGTGGCGGCGTCTGGCGCCTCTTCGGTCGGCGCGCTTGCACATCATCATCGCCTGACGCGATGAAGATCAGCACGCCGCAGGGCTGTGGTCAAGAATCCCAAGGTTTGCGAATGCCGAGCCATAGCTGACGAAACCGCATGCTTATAATGTCGCCGCGAATTTGTGGAGTTCTGTATGTTGCTACGAGGCCTGACCTGGCTTGTGCTGTTCCAATTGGTGGGAACGGCGCTGAATCATTTATTCCTGTCGATACTGCCGGGGCCGATCATCGGCCTGGTGCTGCTGATGATTTACTTGATGATCAGAGGCGAAGTCAGCGAACCCATCAGCCTGGCTGCCAGCAGTCTGCTGCGTTATCTGCCGCTGTTGCTGGTGCCACCTGCCGTCGGCGTGATGGTTTATGCCGACCAGATCGCCGATGACTTCTGGGCCATTGTAGGCTCGCTGGTGCTGTCACTGATGATCTCGCTCACCTTTGCGGGCTGGCTGATGCAGAAACTCATCGATCGCCAGTCCAGCCGCCGGGAGCCGTCATGAGTCTGGATTGGCAAGGCGCATGGCTTTCGGTGATTCATCATCCGCTGTTCGGCATTGCGATCACCTTGGGCGCCTATCAGATCGTGCTCGCCGGTTATGAGAAAACCCGGTGGGTATTCCTGCAACCGGTGCTGGTGTCGATGGTCGTGGTCATTGTCGTGCTGGTGAGTTGCGGGCTGACCTACGTCGAATACCGTAAAAGCACCGACATTCTCAGCATCCTGCTCGGGCCCGCGACGGTTGCGCTGGCAGTGCCGCTTTATCTGAATCTGCGGCGTATTCGTCAGTTGTTCTGGCCGGTCTTGACTACGCTGGTGATTGGCGGCGTGCTGGCAACCGGGTCATGTGTCGCGCTCGGCTGGCTGTTGGGTGCCGACCACATGATCCTGATGACGATGGCGCCCAAGTCAGTGACCTCACCGATTGCCATGCTGGTCGCCGAACAGATAGGTGGTGTTGCAGCGCTGGCAGCGGTTTTTGTGTTGATCACCGGCGTCATCGGCGGCATATTCGGGCCCGGTCTGCTGACCCTGGCGGGCGTGCAGAGTCCGGAAGCTCGCGGCATGGCGCTGGGGCTGACGGCGCACGCAGTGGGCACCTCGGCGGCTTTGCAGGAAGGTGATGAATGCGGCGCCTTCGCGGCGCTGGCGATGAGTCTGATGGGTGTCGCCACGGCGCTGTTTTTGCCGTTGGCGGTGTCTCTGGTTGCTTGAGGGTGGGTTTATGTCGTTGCCGTTGTTTCCGCTGAACGCTGTGCTGTTCCCGGGGTGTGTGCTGGATCTTCAGATCTTCGAGGCACGCTATCTGGACATGATTGGCCGCTGCATGAAACAGGGCGAAGGGTTCGGTGTGGTCTGCATCACTGAAGGCAGCGAGGTGGGTGACGTTCCTGAGGGGTTCTCGCAGATCGGTTGCGAGGCACTGGTCACTGATTTCCAGCAGCAGGACAACGGCCTGTTGGGTATCCGGGTGGTCGGCGGGCGGCGCTTTCGGGTGATCGACGCAGAGTCGCAACGTGACAACCTGCTGCTGGCCGAGGTGGAGTGGCTGGAAGATCCGCAGGAGCAGCCGCTTCAGGAAGAAGACGATGACCTCGTTGCACTTCTGGCGGCCTTGGCCGAGCACCCCATGGTGGCGGCGTTGAACATGGGGCTGACGGCCAGTGGGCAACAGTCGCTGGCCAATCAGTTGGCCTATCTGCTGCCGTTCGCGGAGGAAGACAAGATCGAACTGCTGGAAATAGACGACGCCGAAGAACGCCTCGACGCCATTCAGGATCTGCTCGACGAGATGCAGGGCGACATGCAGGCCTGACACGCCCGACGCCGGCCAAAGGGCGCGGCCTCAATACTGATAGCGAATCAGGCCGTGCCCGAACGAGTGCAGGGCAAATCCGCCCAACAGAGCCACCGTCGCAGGCAGGATCAACCACCAGACGCGAATCGGCAGCGCCGGCAGCGATTGCTTGTTCTGCACGAACGCCAGGCTCGCCGAGCATGTGAAGAACGCCAGCATCATGCCGGCCAGCACGTCGGTCGGCCAGTGAACGCCCAGATACACACGGGACATCGCGATGGCCAGCGCCGGAATTCCCCCCAGCAACAGCCAGGTCAGGCGCAGTCGCACCGGCTGCCCGCGCCCAGCCAGTACGGCCAGCGTCATGAACAAGGCAAACGAGGCGGATGCATGTCCGCTGGGCATGCTGTAAGTGGTCAACGGCTCGGCCAGCACTTCCGGGCGGGCGCGGGCGAAGGTGTATTTCATGCTCTGGTTGACGACCGCGGCGCCCAGCGTAGTTCCTACGGCAAAGATCGCGTGCCGGTATTGGCGAGTGAGCAGCAACAGAATCGCCAGCAACGCAGCGGCACAGAACTGGGTCCGGAAATCCCCCAGGCCGGTGATCATCACGGCGTAATTTTCCGCCGCTTCGCTTCGGCTCGCCTGAACGACGGTCATCAGACCCTGATCGAAATCCGCCAGATACGGCCAGCCAAGAAACACGGCTCCTAACAGAACGAAGCATGTCGCGGCGATCAGTCTGGTCGCATAACGCTTCTGGCGTGTGCTGCTCTGAACGGCGATGCCGAGCAGGATCGCCAGTGCGACACCGACCACTGCTGCCTGCGGCCAGAAGTTTTCCGGCAGCGGCAGGCGGATCGCCGCGCCGGTCGCCCAGCCCGGAAGAATGTACGCCACCGACCAGCCAGCGGCCGCAATCAGGCTGACCCCGGCGAAGCGCACCAACGGCATGTCAAACATGCCGGCGACCATTGGCAGCATGGGCCGCAACGGACCGATGAAGCGCCCGACCAGCAGGCTGGCGATGCCATAACGTTGAAAGTAGGCCTCGGCGCCGCCGATCCACTCCGGATGATGGCGCAGGCCCGGCAGGCGGCGGATGTTCTGATGGAAACGGCGGCCCAGGAAATAAGACACGAAGTCTCCCAGCAAACCGCCCAGGAAACCTAGCAGCAACGCTTCGCTCAACTCCAGGATGCCGCTGCCGGCCAGTGCTGCCACCGCGAACAGTGCGACAGTGCCGGGCACGATGATGCCGGCGATGGCCAGGCACTCGACGAAGGCGATCAGAAAAATGGCGGCGCCAAGCCAGGACGGGTTGGCGCTCAGCCAGGAGGTAACGCTGTCGAGCCATGCACCCATGGGTCAGTTTCCTTGCTCGATGAAAAGGTAATCGCGGCCTTCGACTTGCCCGCGTCTGACAGGGTTCCGTGTGCAGAACCGCGCGTAATCGGCGTCGACGAACCGGTACATCAGGTGTTCATCGCGCCCGGTCGGGATGCCCAGGCGCGTGGTTTGAATGATCCGCGATGGTTGCTGGCCCACGTCTTCGACAAACAACTGCTCTTCATCGAAACGCTTGGCATCCCACATCGGGACCTTCAGCCCGAGCGCCTTGCACAGCAGTGTCTGCCCGGCGCACAGCCGCTGCGGCGTGCGCAGTTGACCGCTGGCGTCGGGATTATTCAGTTGCATCTGCGCCAGGCTGTTTTCATCAGAGAAGGCATCGACCCAGGGATAAGCGGATTTGATCAGTACCGCATTGCCCGGTCCTTCGGCACTGAAATTCAGCGAATCTCCGCCACGGGCGTAGTACATATAAATGTGTCCGCCATCCAGAAACAAAGCCTTACGTTTTTCTGTGTAGCCAAGGGACGCATGGCTGCCTTTTTCCGAGACGTAATAGGCCTCGGTCTCTATGATGCGCGCCGATAGCCATAGCTCACCGACCTTATGGCGGATGACCTTGCCCAGCAGATCGCGGGCAAGCGTCTGGGCATCGCGGTGGAAGAAGCTGTCGGGCAAGGCGCGCGGGGTCTGTCGTGGCATCGCATGCATGATCTTGGAATGAGCGGTGATGATAGCAATGTCGCGCTTAATTGCAGCTGAATGGGCGCGGCGGGAACGGCACTAAATGTGAACGCAGGCTGGCGGCTGAGCTTGATTTCACGGTTTCGTCCAGCAAATCCGGCTTATATCGACCATCCGCCTGTCGCCGCTGTCGTTCAGCCCGCCCGGCAGCTATAATCGGCCGCTTTCCTCTCTGCCAAGACCTCTGAGACCATGACTGAGTCCGTTCTTGACTACATGACC
The DNA here is from genome assembly GCF_030209235.1 of Pseudomonas sp. efr-133-TYG-103a. Lineage (NCBI taxonomy): Bacteria > Pseudomonadati > Pseudomonadota > Gammaproteobacteria > Pseudomonadales > Pseudomonadaceae > Pseudomonas > Pseudomonas sp. efr-133-TYG-103a. The sequence continues at coordinate 166,761 of NZ_JARVSK010000013.1, read as the reverse complement.
CGCCTGGGTCGCGCCGCCCGTGACGCCTCGCGCGTGATCGGTCGCGCCAGTACCGCGCAGAAAAACCGCGCGCTGGCTGCGACTGCTGCGGCGCTGGATGCCGCCCGGGACGAGCTGACTGCCGCCAACGAGCAGGATCTTGCCGCCGGCCGTGCGAATGGTCTGGAGCCGGCACTGCTCGAGCGTCTGGCCCTGACCCCGGCGCGTATCGACAGCATGATCGCCGGTCTGCGCCAGGTTGCCGGTCTGCCGGATCCAGTGGGCACCATCCGTGACATGAACTTCCAGCCGTCCGGTATTCAGGTCGGCAAGATGCGCGTACCGCTGGGCGTGGTGGGGATCATCTACGAGTCGCGTCCGAACGTGACCATCGATGCGGCCAGTCTTTGCCTGAAATCGGGAAACGCGACCATCCTGCGCGGCGGTTCCGAAGCCATCAACTCCAACCGGGCCATCGCTGCCTGCATTCAGCGCGGCCTGGCCGAAGCTGACCTGCCCGCAGCGGTCGTCCAGGTGGTCGAGACCACCGACCGTGCGGCCGTCGGCGCGTTGATCACCATGCCTGAGTACGTCGACGTCATCGTGCCACGGGGTGGCAAAGGCCTGATCGAGCGCGTCAGTCGCGATGCCCGGGTACCGGTGATCAAGCATCTGGACGGCATCTGCCACGTTTATGTCAGTGCCCACGCCGACCTCGCTGCCGCTCAACGCATCGCTTTCAACGCCAAGACTTATCGCTATGGCATTTGCGGTGCCATGGAAACGCTGCTGGTGGATCAGGCCATTGCGTCTGACTTCTTGCCTCAGATGGCCGCCCAGTTCCGCGAGAAAGGCGTCGAACTGCGTGGCTGCGAGCGCACCCGTCAGTTGATCGATGCCGTTGCCGCCACCGAAGAAGACTGGCACACCGAGTATCTGGCGCCGATCCTGTCGATCCGCGTCGTGACCGGTCTGGATCAGGCGATCGAGCACATCAACCATTACGGCTCGCATCACAGCGACGCCATCGTCTCCGATTCGCAGAGCCAGACGCGCCGCTTTATGGCTGAAGTCGACTCCAGCTCGGTCATGGTTAATGCGCCCACCAGCTTCGCCGACGGATTCGAGTACGGCCTGGGCGCTGAAATCGGTATTTCCACCGACAAGATTCATGCGCGCGGTCCGGTCGGGCTCGAGGGCCTGACGTGCGAGAAATACGTCGTCATTGGCGACGGTCGCCAGTTGCGCGGACAGGGGCCGGCCTGACTTGGCCGATATCGGTCAGCGCCCGGGCAACGGTGCGGGTGCTGTTGCCCAGCCAGCCAGCGATACGGCTCGGGCCAGTGGCAAGCCGAAACGCATCGGCATGCTGGGTGGCACGTTCGATCCGGTGCACATCGGCCATTTGCGCGGCGCGCTTGAAGTCGCCGCGTTGCTTGAACTCGATGAGCTGCGTCTGACGCCCAGCGCCAGACCGCCTCATCGCGACACGCCAAGTGTCTCTGCGCAAGACCGTCTGGCGATGGTCAGTTGCGCGGTGGAAGGCGTGCCGCCCTTGACGGTGGATGATCGCGAGCTGTTGCGCGACAAGCCGTCTTACACCATCGACACGCTGGAATCGATGCGGGCTGAGCTGTCCGCCGATGACCAGCTGTTTTTGTTGCTGGGTTGGGATGCCTTTTGCGGCCTGCCCACCTGGCATCGTTGGGAAGAGTTGCTGGAGCACTGCCATATCGTGGTGCTGCAACGCCCGGACGCCGACAGCGAGTCGCCGGACGCCATGCGTAACCTGCTGGCGGCACGCGCGGTCAGCGATCCGAAGGCCCTGAAAGGGCCTGGCGGACACATTACATTCGTCTGGCAGACGCCGCTTTCGGTGTCTGCCACCCAGATCCGCCAACTGCTGGCCAGCGGGAAGTCGGTACGTTTTCTGGTGCCAGACGCGGTACTGGCCTACATCGAGGCGCACGGACTGTACCGTGCGCCCAATTGAACTGAATGAGTTTTTTATGACAAAGCAAAAACAATCCGTATCCGGCGAAGAGCTGGTTGAACTGACCAAGGCTGCTCTGGAAGACGTCAAGGCACAGGACATCCTGGTCATCGACGTCAAGGACAAGCACAGCCTGACCGACTACATGGTGATCGCCACCGGTACGTCCAACCGTCAGATCAACGCGATGCTGGACAAGGTCCGCGAAAACGTCAAAGCCAAGGGCGCACAGCCGCTGGGCGAAGAAGGCAAAGGCGAAAGCGACTGGGTTCTGCTGGACCTGGGCGACGTGATCGTGCACATGATGACCGCCGCCGCTCGCCAGTTCTACGACCTGGAACGTCTGTGGCAAGGCGCTGAGCAGAGCCGTGCCGCCAGCGGTGCCCATCACACCCCGGGCAACGAATAAGGGCTCATTGTGCGTCTGCGTCTGATTGCTGTCGGTTCACGCATGCCCAAGTGGGTGGAAGAGGGTTGGCATGAGTATGCCAAGCGTCTGCCATCCGAACTGGCGCTGGAACTGGTAGAGATTCCGCTCAACACCCGTGGCAAGAACGCCGACGTGGCACGCCTGATTCGTCAGGAAGGCGAGGCCATGCTGGCCAAAGTGCAGCCGGGCGAGCGGATCGTCACGCTTGAAGTGCAGGGTAAACCATGGAGCACCGAGCAACTGGCGGGCGAGCTCGATCGCTGGCGTCTGGATTCGCGAACCGTGAATCTGATGGTCGGCGGTCCCGAAGGGCTCGCGCCGGAAGTCTGTGCCCGTGCCGAGCAGCGTTGGTCGTTGTCGCCGTTGACGTTGCCGCACCCGCTGGTGCGCATTCTGATCGGTGAACAGATTTATCGTGCCTGGACAGTGTTGTCCGGTCACCCTTATCACAAGTAGCGCTGCTGCCTTCACTGTGAACACGCCCTAAATGTCTCAGCCGATTCGCCTGAAAGACCACGAAAAGGACGCACGCCTGGTGCGCAGCCGCGTCGTGGTCGGCGCAGTCGCGGTGATCGTGCTGATCTGCGTGTTGGTGGCGCGGCTGTACTTCCTGCAGGTCATCCAGTACGACTATCACTCGACCCTCTCGGAGAACAACCGCGTCCACGTGCAGCCGATTCCGCCGAGTCGCGGGCTGATCTTCGATCGTAACGGCGTGGTGATCGCCGACAACCGGCCCAGCTTCAACCTGAGCATGACCCGCGAACGCTCGGGCGGCGACTGGGCCCAGGTGCTCGATACGATCATCGAAGTGCTCGAGCTGACGCCTGATGACCGGATCATCTTCGAAAAGCGCATGAAACAAGGGCGTCGCCCGTTTGAACCGGTGCCAATCCTGTTCGAGCTGACCGAGGAGCAGATCGCCCGGATCGCCGTCAACCAGTTCCGCCTGCCCGGCGTTGAAGTGGTGGCGCAACTGATTCGCCATTACCCGCAGGGCGCGCATTTTGCGCACTCCGTGGGCTACATGGGGCGAATCAACGAGAAAGAGCTGAAAAGCCTCGATCCCGTGAATTACAGCGGCACCCATCACATGGGCAAGACCGGCATCGAGCGCTTCTACGAACCTGAACTGCATGGTCAGGTCGGCTACGAAGAGGTCGAGACCAACGCCCGCGGGCGTGTTTTGCGCGTGTTGAAGCGTACTGACCCGGTGCCGGGCAAAGACATCGTTCTGAGCCTTGATATCCAGTTGCAGGAGGCCGCCGAGGTCGCGCTGGGCGGACGCCGTGGCGCGGTGGTCGCCCTGGACCCGAACACCGGCGAAGTGCTGGCGATGGTCAGTCAGCCGAGTTTCGACCCCAATCTGTTCGTGACCGGTATCAGCTTCAAGGCCTATTCCGAGCTGCGTGACTCGGTCGATCGGCCGCTGTTCAACCGTATTCTGCGGGGTTTGTATCCGCCGGGCTCGACCATCAAGCCTGCGGTGGCGATTGCCGGTCTGGACACCGGTGTCGTGACGGCCAGCACCCGCGTGTTCGACCCCGGCTATTACATGCTGCCGAACTACGATCACAAATACCGTAACTGGAACCGCACCGGCGATGGCTGGGTCGACCTGGACACCGCGATCATGCGTTCCAACGACACCTACTTCTACGACCTGGCGCACAAGGTCGGCATTGATCGGCTGTCTTCCTACCTGAACAAGTTCGGCATCGGGCAGAAAGTGTCGCTGGACATGTTCGAAGAATCTCCCGGCCTGATGCCTTCCCGCGACTGGAAGCGCATTACCCGGCGTCAGGCGTGGTTCCCGGGTGAAACCCTCATCCTCGGCATCGGCCAGGGCTATATGCAGGCCACGCCTTTGCAACTGGCTCAGGCCACTGCGCTGGTGGCGAACAAGGGCAAGTGGAACCGGCCGCATCTGGCCCAGACCATCGAAGGACAAAAGCCGGTGGACGAAAACCCGATGCCGGACATCGTGCTGCGCGACCCGTCCGACTGGGGCAAGGTCAATCACGGCATGCAACAGGTGATGCACGGCGCACGCGGCACGGCGCGCAAGGCAGCGATCGGTGCTCAGTACCGGATTGCAGGAAAGAGCGGTACCGCACAGGTCGTGGCCATTCGCCAAGGCGAGAAGTACGACCGCTCCAAAGTGCAGGAGCGCCATCGTGACCACGCCTTGTTCGTCGGCTTCGCGCCGGCCGATAACCCCAAAATCGTGGTGGCTGTGATGATCGAGAACGGCGAGTCCGGTTCCGGTGCCGCAGCGCCTGTGGTGCGTCAGGTCATGGACGCCTGGCTGCTGGGCCCGGATGGCCGTCTGAAACCCGAATACGCCAGTAATACATTGCCTCCGGAGACCGCGGCCCGTGAAGAGTAATTTCGACCGCATCCTCTCCAGCGAAGACGTGATGCGCCGTCGCGCGACCTTTCTGCAGAAAATTCACGTCGATGGCCCTTTGCTCATCCTGTTGCTGACGCTGGCGGCTGGCAGCCTGTTCGTCCTTTATTCGGCGAGCGGCAAGAGCTGGGATCTGCTGATCAAGCAGGCCACGTCGTTCGGCATCGGCCTGGTTTCCATGTTCGTCATTGCGCAACTTGAACCGCGCTTCATGGCGCGCTGGGTTCCGGTGGCCTATGTGCTGGGCGTTCTGCTGCTGGTGGCGGTCGACGTGATGGGCCACAACGCCATGGGTGCGACGCGCTGGATCAACATTCCCGGGGTGATCCGTTTCCAGCCGTCCGAATTCATGAAGATCATCATGCCGGCGACCATCGCCTGGTACCTGTCCAAACGCACGCTGCCGCCCCATCTCAAGCACGTCGCCGTGAGTCTGGGGCTGATCGGCCTGCCATTCATTCTGATCGTCCGCCAGCCCGATCTTGGGACTTCGCTGCTGATCCTGGCGTCCGGGACCTTCGTGCTGTTCATGGCCGGCCTGCGCTGGCGCTGGATCATCGGCGTGATCGCGGCCGCCGTGCCGGTAGCGGTGGGCATGTGGTTCTTCTTCATGCACGACTATCAGAAGCAGCGGATCCTGACCTTCCTCGATCCGGAAAGCGATCCGCTGGGCACCGGGTGGAACATCATTCAGTCCAAGGCGGCGATCGGCTCGGGCGGCGTGTTCGGCAAAGGCTGGCTGCTGGGCACCCAGTCGCATCTGGATTTTCTTCCGGAAAGCCACACCGACTTCATCATCGCGGTCCTTGGCGAGGAGTTCGGGCTGGTCGGCATCTGCGCGCTGTTGCTGATCTACCTGTTGCTGATCGGTCGCGGGCTGGTCATCACGGCCCAGGCGCAGACGCTTTACGGCAAGTTGCTGGCAGGCAGCCTGACCATGACATTTTTTGTTTATGTTTTCGTCAACATCGGTATGGTCAGCGGGCTGCTTCCGGTGGTGGGAGTGCCGCTGCCCTTCATTAGCTACGGCGGAACTTCGCTCGTGACGCTGCTGTCAGCGTTTGGGGTTTTGATGTCGATCCATACCCATCGCAAGTGGATCGCTCAGGTTTGATTAAGGTGAAGAACTCAATGCAAGTAGTGCGTGGCTGGGCTGCTCGATATGCGCCGCTGGTCGGTCTGATGGGCATCCTCGGTTCAGTGCAGGAGTCGCTTGCCGGTGACTATGAAGGCTCTCCTCAAGTCGCCGAGTTCGTGGGTGAGATGACCCGAGATTACGGTTTCGCCGGCGAACAGTTGATTGAAGTTTTTCGGGATGTCCAGCGCAAGCAGTCCATTCTCGACGCTATTTCAAGGCCTGCCGAGCGGGTCAAGACGTGGAAGGATTACCGGCCGATGTTCCTGACCGACGCACGTATTGCGGGGGGCGTGGATTTCTGGCGGCAGCATGAGGCGGCCCTCGCGCGCGCCGAGCAGGAATACGGCGTGCCGGCGCAAGTCATTGTCGCGATCATCGGGGTTGAGACGTTTTTCGGCCGTAATACTGGCAATTACCGCGTAATCGATGCGTTATCGACGCTGAGTTTCGATTACCCAGCGCGCGCCGAGTTCTTCCGCAAGGAGCTGCGCGAGTTTCTCCTGCTGTCGCGGGAGGAGCAGGTCGATCCACTGACGCTCAAGGGGTCATACGCAGGGGCGATGGGGCTTCCGCAGTTCATGCCGAGCAGTTTCCGGGCGTACGCGGTCGACTTCGACGGCGACGGCCACATCAACATCTGGAACGATCCGGACGATGCGATTGGCAGCGTCGCCAGTTATTTCAAACGCCATGGCTGGGTGGCGGGTGAGCCTGTCGTCAGTCGTGCCAGTGTGCGTGGCGACCGGGTGGACGAGGGGCTGAGCCCCGGAATCGAACCGGTGAAGACGGTCGGGGAGTTGCGGGGCCTGGGCTGGGCAAGTCATGATGCGCTGCGCGATGATATGCCGGTCACGGCTTTTCGCCTGGATGGCGACAACGGCCCTGAATACTGGATGGGTTTGAAGAATTTTTACGCAATCACGCGTTACAACCGCAGCGTGATGTACGCAATGGCCGTGCATCAGCTGTCTGAACTGCTTGTTCAAGCTCGGGACGTCAAGTAATGCGGTCATTGCCGATCCAACAACCATTGAAACTGATGGCCTTCGCGGCACTGACATTGCTCGTTGTCAGTTGCTCCACCAGTCGCCCGACGACACAGCAGGGCAATGTCATCCGCGCCCAGCCGGGGCTGGATATCAACAGGGCACATAAGGATGGTGCGCCATGGTGGGATGTCGATGTTTCGCGCATTCCGGACGCCATTCCGACCCTGCACACCGGCCCGTACAAGGCCAACCCGTACACGGTGCTCGGCAAGACCTACTTCCCGCTCAGCGATTCGAAGGCATATGTCGCCACGGGTACGGCGTCCTGGTACGGGACCAAGTTCCATGGCCAGAACACGGCCAACGGGGAAGTGTATGACCTGTACGGCATGAGCGCGGCGCACAAGACGCTGCCGCTGCCCAGCTATGTGCGCGTCACCAATCTGGACAACAGCCGCAGCGTGATCCTGCGGGTCAATGATCGCGGGCCGTTCTATTCCGATCGCATCATCGACCTGTCCTACGCTGCCGCGAAGAAGCTCGGTTACGCTGAGATCGGTACCGCGCGCGTGAAAGTCGAAGGCATCGACCCAGCCCAGTACTGGGCGCAACGCGGCAAGCCCGCGCCATTGATGCTCGATCAGCCGCAAGTGGCCAGCAGTAACCCGCCACCGCCTCAGCAACAGGCCGCGGCACCCGTGATCACCGCCTCTGCCGGCACCATCGAACAATGGACGCCACCGCCGCAACAGCACGCCGCGCCGGTTTCGCCAGTACCGATCGATGCAAAAAAAAACGCTTCCGGACAGCCGTCTGGGCTGTTTCTCCAAGTGGGAGCCTTCGCCAACCCGGACGCTGCGGAACTGCTGAGGTCCAAGCTGAGCGGGATGGTTCGGGCGCCGGTGTTCGTGAGTTCGATCGCACGCAATCAACAGACGCTTTATCGCGTGCGGATGGGACCGGTCGACACGCCGGGTGAAGCCCAACAACTGCAAAACAGCGTAAGGTCGGCCAATCTGGGTTCGCCGAGCGTCGTAACGTCGGATCAGTGATCGGTCCTCGGCAACGAGGTCCAGTCAACGCTGCCTGACCGACGACTTGCCGCCAGAGCGAGCGTTGTCAGCAGCTTTTCACGGGGCGTTCTGTAGAATGTGAGCCCGTTTGCCGGGGTAGCCCGGCACCACCGCTTTGCCCGCAAGGGCATGTTTGCCCATTAGCATTTTCGAGAGACGGATGAACATCACCACCTTTGCAAAACGCCTTTGCCTGCTTATCCCGCTATTCACCGCGCCTGCCGTGTTCGCGGCAGAACAGATGACGCCATCGCCACCGCAACTGGCTGCCAAGGCTTATGTGCTGATGGATGCCAACAGCGGCAACGTTCTGGTCGAAAACAATGGTGACCAGCGCCTGCCACCGGCAAGCCTGACCAAGCTGATGACGGCTTACATCGCCACGCTGGAAATCCGTCGTGGCCAGATCGGCGAAAACGATCCGGTGACCATCAGCGAGAACGCCTGGCGTACCGGCGGTTCGCGGATGTTCATCAAGGTCGGCAGCCAGGTGACCGTCAGCGACCTGCTGCACGGCATCATCATTCAGTCGGGTAACGACGCCAGCGTCGCGGTCTCCGAGCACATCGCCGGCAGCGAAGACGCGTTCGCCGACCTCATGAACAAGACCGCTGGCGACCTGGGCATGGTCAACAGCCACTTCATGAACCCGACCGGCCTGCCGAACCCTGATCACTACTCCACAGCCCACGACATGGCGCTGCTGGCTCGCGCGATCATCCACGAAGACCCTGCTCACTACGCGATCTACTCGCAGAAGGAGTTCTTCTGGAACGGCATCAAACAGCCGAACCGTAACCTGCTGCTGTGGCGCGACAAAACGGTCGACGGCCTGAAAACCGGTCACACCGAAGAAGCAGGCTACTGCATGGTGTCCTCGGCCGTGCGTGATGGCATGCGCCTGATCGCCGTGGTGTTCGGCACTAACAGCGAACAGGCTCGTGCTGCCGAGACCCAGAAGTTGCTGACCTACGGCTTCCGTTTCTTCGAAACCCAGACCTTCTATCAGAAAGGCACCGAGCTGGCTCAGGCCCCGGTCTGGAAAGGCGCAGAGCATCAGGTCAAAGCCGGTCTGGCCGAAGACCTGACGATGACTATGCCTAAAGGCGAATTGAAAAAGCTCGCCGCCAGCATGACCATGAACCCCAAGCTGGTTGCGCCGATCGCCAAGGGCGATGTCATTGGCCAGGTGGAAGTCAAGCTGGACGACAAAGTGGTGCATAGCGCTAATCTGATCGCTATGGATGCAGTCGAGGAGGGTGGTATCTTCCGCCGCCTGTGGGATAGCATCCGCATGTTCTTCTACGGTCTGTTCAACTGATCACCGATTGATCGATTATTGAACACTCAATGATCGACGCTCCGTACGCCCCTGCCGCGACTGCGGCAGGGACTGTCCGTTTTCCGGCTTACGAGGCCGTCACTGCCATGACAGATTCCGAAGCAAAAGCGCCAAAAATCGAATTCCCCTGCAACGACTATCCGATCAAGGTGATCGGCGACACCGGTGTGGGTTTCAAAGACAAAGTGATCGAGATCGTCACCAAACACGCGAAGATCAACGATGAGAAGGTAGCCGAGCGCCAGAGCAGCAACGGTAAATACACCACCTTGCAGCTGCACATCGTCGCCACCGGTCAGGATCAGCTTTACGATATCAACAGCGAGCTACGCGCCACCGGCATCGTGCACATGGTGCTCTGATGGACGCGCGTCTGGGCTTTCGCGATCTCGGACTGATCGACTACGAGCCCACCTGGCAGGCCATGCAGCGCTTTACCGACGGCCGCGATCGCAACGCCGCCGACGAAGTGTGGCTGGTTCAGCATCCGCCAGTCTTCACACAGGGGCAGTCCGGTAAACCCGAGCATTTGCTGTTGCCGGGCGATATTCCGGTGGTACAGGTCGATCGCGGTGGCCAAGTGACTTATCATGGCCCCGGTCAACTGGTGGCCTACCTGATGCTGGATGTGCGTCGCCTGGGGTTCGGTGTACGTGAACTGGTGACGCGGATCGAGCACAGCCTGATCGATCTGCTGGCCAGTTATGGCGTCACCGCTGCCGCCAAACCTGAAGCGCCGGGGGTTTATGTTCAGGGTGCGAAGATCGCATCGCTGGGCCTCCGGATTCGCAACGGCTGTTCGTTTCACGGCCTTGCGTTGAACGTCGACATGGATCTGGACCCTTTTAAACGGATAAATCCCTGCGGGTATGCGGGCCTGGCGATGACCCAGCTTCGCGAGCACGCAGGACCGATTGAATTTGCCGAGGTTAGTGCCCGGCTGCGTGCGCAGCTCGTCAAACACCTCGACTACGCTGAGCAGACGACCCTAACGGGCGGAATCGATTGATATGACTACTGCGCATGAGACGGCAGACGCCGTGCAAACCCTGATCCCGACAGTGAATGTGGTGACGCCTGAGCGTGCTGCACGGCCGAAAGTTGAAGCGGGCGTGAAGCTGCGTGGCGCGGAAAAAGTGGCGCGCATCCCGGTGAAGATCATCCCGACGGTTGAACTGCCGAAGAAGCCGGACTGGATCCGTGTCCGCATCCCGGTTTCCCCTGAAGTCGACCGCATCAAGGCGTTGCTGCGTAAGCACAAGCTGCACAGCGTGTGCGAAGAAGCGTCTTGCCCGAACCTGGGTGAGTGCTTCTCTGGCGGTACCGCGACGTTCATGATCATGGGTGACATCTGCACCCGTCGTTGCCCGTTCTGCGACGTCGGCCATGGCCGTCCGAAGCCTCTTGATGTCGACGAGCCGAAAAACCTCGCCGTTGCCATCGCCGACCTCAAGCTCAAGTACGTGGTGATCACCTCGGTGGACCGCGACGACCTGCGCGACGGTGGTGCTCAGCACTTTGCCGATTGCATCCGTGAAATCCGCGAGCTGTCGCCGAACGTGCAGCTGGAAACGCTGGTGCCCGATTATCGCGGCCGCATGGACATCGCGCTGGAAATCACCGCTGCCACGCCGCCAGACGTGTTCAACCACAACCTGGAAACCGTGCCGCGTCTCTACAAGGCCGCGCGTCCGGGTTCGGATTATCAGTGGTCGCTGACGCTGCTCAAGCGCTTCAAGGAAATGGTCCCTCACGTGCCAACCAAATCCGGCCTGATGCTGGGCCTGGGTGAGACTGACGAGGAAGTCATCGAAGTGATGCATCGCATGCGCGAGCACAACATCGACATGCTGACCCTGGGCCAGTACTTGCAGCCATCGCGCAACCACTTGCCGGTTCAACGCTTCGTCCACCCGGACACGTTTGCCTGGTTTGCCGAAGAAGGCTACAAGATGGGCTTCAAGAACGTCGCGTCGGGCCCGCTGGTTCGTTCGTCGTATCACGCCGACGAGCAAGCCAAGCTGACCAAGTCGTTGCTCACTGCGGGCTGATCGCCAGCGTTAACGACGTTAAGACAAAGGGGCCGGATAGCAATATCCGGCCCCTTTTTTATAGAGGTCGCGTGCTTGTAGGAGCGCGCTTGCCCGCGATCAAACCATTACGCGGCATGGCAGGCAAACCGCGTTGTATCAATCGCGGGCAAGCGCGCTCCTACAGAGGCTTTACTGCCCGCGTAGCCTGTTCAGCAGCTCTTGCGTCGGATAGCCATCCGCTGGCCAGCCGAATGACTGCTGTGCGCTGCGAATCGCCTTACGGGTATTCGCGCCGATGATCCCGTCCGGGGCGCCTGCGTCGTACTGACGGGCTGACAGCAGTGTCTGCAGCTCGATACGCTCAGAGCGACTCAATGGACGGTCGCCACGAGGCCAGTTGCCGGTCACGTACCCACCGCCGCTGAAACGCTCGGACAGCAGGCTCACGCCCAGCGCGTAAGACGACGAGTTGTTGTATTTCAGAATCGCCCGGAAATTGTCCATCACCAGAAACGCCGGGCCCTTGTAGCCCGCCGGTAGCAGTAATGCTGCCTGTTGTTGCTGGAGATAAGCAGGCAGCGTCGAACCGTTTGCGAGCTTCAGACCCATCTGCTGCCATTCGGCAATGGTCTTGCGGGTGGACGCGTCAGCCAGAGCGTAGTCGAAGCCTGGATTGAGTTGAACCTCGAACCCCCACGGCTGGCCCTTTTGCCAGCCGGAGCTTTGCAAGTAGTGAGCAGTCGAGGCGAGCGCATCGGTCGGCGAGTTCCAGATGTCGCGACGGCCGTCACCATCAAAATCCACCGCGTGCGTGTTGTAGGTGGTCGGGATGAATTGCGTCTGCCCCATCGCGCCGGCCCAGGAACCCAGCATGCTTGGCGCGTCGATATCGCCGTGCTGAATGATCTGCAGAGCGGCGATCAACTGGTCCTGTGCGAATTGCGGACGACGACCCTCATACGCCAGCGTTGCCAGCGAACGGATGACCGACTGCGTCCCCTGGAACTGACCGAAGCTGCTCTCCATACCCCAGACCGCGACCAAGGCCTGACGATCGACGCCGTAGCGTTGCTCGATGGCTGTCAGCGCGTCTGCGTATTGCGCCAGCAGCGCCTGACCCTTGCGTACGCGCACGGCTGACATGGCGCTGTCCAGGTATTCCCACACTGGGCGGGTGAATTCCGGCTGGCTGCGGTCGGCCTTCACAACGCTCATGTCAGGCGTGACGCCGGCAAAAGCGTTGTCGAACACCTCAGGACGAACGCCCGCGCTCAACGCCTGCGCACGAAACATGCTCTGCCATTCGCTGAAACTCATGGCGGGCTGGATTTCGAAATTGTTGTCGTCCGGCTGCGCCACGGCGTTGGAGGCCGCGGGCACATTTTTGGAGACTTGTGGCGCGGAAGCGGATTGAAGCGGGGTAGCCACTGCAGCGGTAGGCTGTTCGGCGCAGGCAACCAGTATGAAGAAGCTAGAGGCAGCGATCAGTTGGCGTACAGGCCAACGACGGGGAAAGCTAAAGGGCATTCTGGGGTCCACAGGTATAAACCGTAAGGTGCAGACCTTAACATGCCGGCCCTGTTGGCGGGGCGTTGCGTAGGTAATGTCGCTCGACGGGTGGGCGATTTTTTTTAAGTTTTTGTATCGCGTCCCGCAACGCAGCCGTCGTCAACTGTCATTTCTGACAGTAGACGATTAACAAAAATCAAAACTAAACTTCAATTACGCCGAATGTTTGAGTTTTAACGCCGGCATTATAGGCACCATGGCGGTGTAATCCGGTGCTACCAAACGGAGTGGGGCATGGAGGCTGTGATATGTTTGCTGAAAAAAACGTCAGGCTATTGTTGGTTATTGTTTTATCCGGATGCAGTTCACCTGATGTAACGACTTCCAATTCTGCAGATTCCGGAACTACGCTTGCGAGTGTGCAGAAAGCAACCATCAAATCCGGTTCGTCGGTAGCTCTGGCTTTAAGTACACGTTATGCCGATACACGCGAAAACTGCGGTAAGGAATCGATGCCCGCCTTCTTATGCTCAGGCGTAATCCTAAGAGGTACGGAAGCATCCACCCAATACGACTCATGGAACCCAAGCCCTACTGCCATCCGGGTGGGCGGAGTCTCATTCTCCTATATCAGATCAGATTACAATATCAGGCGGCTGGCTTTCGATTATTCGCATGGTTATATTTTGATGCCTGTTCTGGATACTCCAAGCACTAAATATCAAATGGAGATTCTTTGTTTTTTTCCTGTCGATGGTGCGTCTGATAATCGCTCAGAATCTGGTTGCGGACCTACTGCTACCTATCCAGTAGACAGCGTACCCTGTGGTAGACAAGGGATTACCACAGGCGAACAATGGCGCGATCACTTTAACCGACATCCGACCGTTTATCAGTGGCGTTGTGGGTTTGATGTTCGTGACGATATAGACGCTGTCGCGGGACGTAATTTCTACCAGGGACTTCATGGTGGGCGTCTGGTATCCCCGAATTCGTTCAATACACCTAACGACTTAAAGGTAAAAGTCTGGCCACAAAATATTCCGGGCGAGCTTCCTATTGAAGCATTTATGTACACACTTCCTGCTGGGCTGGCGGGCGCGCAGTACGATCAGAAGCGTTTTTATTCCTTGACGAATATTGCTCTGCCCATCATTTCGGTAAAACTTCCAGCCGCCCAGACTGGGTCAGCAACTTTTACTTACATGCCGACCGACCAAGTCATCTTGATTCCATGACATGTGACACACGACTCTTGCGTTTTTTAAGCGGCCATAACGGAAGAAGCCTCCCAGTTTTTCGACTGGAAGGCTTCGCGGCGGTAGCTGCCTTTGCCCTTGGCGGGTTGTTCCTGACGGCTGCGGAACAGTGGCTGGGCGATGATGGATTTGGCCTTGTTCGGCCGTTTCTTTGGCTTGCTCATGGCGGATGCTCTCTTGGTGAGGGATGAAACGGGGCAGATCTTGCGTCAGGTCGAGGCCGGGGTCTAATTGATCTGTTCTATCGCCAGGGCGCACTCTTTTGCAGGAGCGCGCGTGCCAGCGACTGCAATCGTTCGGATAGCCCGATGTGCTTGGCACACCGATAGGGTGGGCCAGCGCGCCTGGAGGGTTGTCGACAGGCTTATTCCGACGGCAACGCCAATCGCTGCCCGGCCATCAGCAGCGCCAGTCGGCTCAAGCTGCTCCAGACGGAGCCTTCGGCCTGACCTTTGATCTGCGCATCGATGTGTTGGGCGTCCATCAACAGCTGACCCCAGCGACGGGCCGAGTGCCGCATCAGGGCTTTGCTCATCAGCGGTTTGCGCTTGTCCCAGATGGGCGGGCGGGCCTGGCTGAACGCCTTATCCAGTGGCACGCCCTGGCTGTATTGCAGCGCCAGGTTCGCCAGCACGCGCAATTCGCGCGACAACGCCCAGAGAATGACCGGCGGCTCGACGCCCTCGCCGCGCAGGCCTTCGAGCATGCGCAGGGCATGAGAGGCTTCGCCGTTGAGAATCGCATCAGTCAGACCGAAGACATCGAAGCGGGCGCTGTCAGCCACGGCCGCCTGAACGGTCTCCACCGTGATCTGGCCCTGCTCGGCCATCAGCTTGAGCTTTTCGATTTCCTGCGCGGCAGCAAGCAAGTTGCCTTCAACCCGCGCGGCGATCAGTTCGACCGCATCCGGGCTTGCAGCGAGGCCGGATTGCGAAAGGCGCTGACGAATCCACTGCGGCAACTGGCTGGCATCGACCGGCCAGATCTGCACGAACTGAGTTTGCTGGCCTTCAACCAGCGCCTTGCCCCATTTGGTTTTCTGCGCGGCGCCGTCCAGCTTGGGCAGGCTGATCAGCAGCAGCGTGTCTTCTGCCGGGCGGTTGCAGTATTCGAGCAAGGCCGCAGCGCCTTTGTCACCGGGCTTGCCCGACGGCAGGCGCAGTTCCAGCAGGCGCCGCTCAGCGAACAGCGACATGCTCGCGCCCGCCTGCAGCAGCGTGCCCCAGTCGAAGCTCGAATCGGCGCTGAACACCTGACGCTCGTCGAACCCTTGCTGACGGGCCGCCGCGCGAATGGCATCGCACGCTTCCTGGCATTGCAGCGGGTCATCGCCGCTGACAATGTAGACAGGCGACAATGCGCCCTGAAGGTGTTTGGAGAGTTGGGCGGGGGCGAGTTTCATGGGTCAGAAAAGATCAGGGCCGGCGAACCGGCCCCGATGCCATCACTTGGTCGGGAATTCGATGGGAGACTGCTGTGGCGTCTCGTCGCGAACCCGCTGAGCCGCGGCTTCGGCGTCGGCTTCGGCGCGAGCGGCAGCGTCGGCCTTGGCCTGCATTTCATCCAGGCCTTCTGGTGTCAGCAATTGCAGACGAGCCAGCATGAGCTGAATCAGATCGCTGCGCATTTCCTGGCGGACCTGATCAGCTTCCTGGTCGGAGCCCACCAGGTTGTTGCCGTCGTGCACGTAGACCTTCTGCACCTGCACCTTGTCGCTGAGCAGGACGACGTCCTTGGTGCCACGAATCTCATACTTCAACACGTCGGTCAGCTGGTATTCGGCGGAACGGCCGGCACCGGTGTAGCTGGCGCTGCGCGAGCTTTCTTCTTCACGCGCCAGGAACAGCTTGTATTGCGCGCCGGTGTAGACGTGTACGCCGCTGCTGGTCAGGGTCTGGCGCAATTGAGTGACGAGGTCGCCGTAGGCATCACGCGCGCTGACGTCCAGTTCCTTGATCGACAAGGCGTTGGTGCCGGTGCCACGCAGCTGGAAACCGCAGGCGCTCAGCAATACCGCGAGGCCCATTACCAGCAGATTGCGTTTGATCATCTTGTTGCTCCCCTTGAATCCGTTTGAGCCCGAAATCGCGGGCTCTGGAAGTGTGTTCAGCGCCTGTCACCGCCAGGCGCCCGATCCATTCAGCTGGCGACGATGTTCACCAGCTTGCCAGGCACCACGATTACTTTGCGGATGGTCAGGCCATCGATGAAGCGCAGGACATTTTCGTTGGTCCGTGCGGCGGCTTCGACGTCCTCGCGGCTGGCGCTGGCGGGCATTTCGATCTGCCCACGCAGCTTGCCGTTGACCTGCACCACCAGTTGCAGCGTGTCCTGCACCAGCGCCGACTCGTCGACGACCGGCCAGCCGGCGTCGATGATCGGATCGGCATGGCCGAGCGCCGTCCACAGTTCGTGGCTGATGTGTGGCGTGATAGGGGCCAGCAGCAGCGCGACGGTTTCCAGACCTTCCTGCAGCAGCGCGCGGTCTTGGGCAGAAGCCTGCGGTGCCTTTTCCAGCACGTTCATCAGGGTCATAACTTGCGCGATGGCGGTGTTGAATTTGTGATGCTGCCCCACGTCCTGACCGGCCTGTTTGATGGCCAGATGGATGGCGCGGCGGATGCCTTTCTGGTCATCGCCCAAGGCGGCCTTGTCGAGGGCGCCCGGCAATCCGGCGGTCACATGGGCCTGAGCCAGACGCCACACGCGCTTGAGGAAGCGGTGCGAACCTTCCACGCCCGAGTCGGACCATTCCAGGCTCATGTCCGGTGGCGAAGCGAACATCATGAACAGGCGGCAAGTATCGGCGCCGTATTGATCGATCATCGACTGCGGATCAACGCCGTTGTTTTTCGACTTGGCCATCTTCTCGATGCCACCGATTTCGACCGGCTGGCCGTCGGCAATCAGCTTGGCGCCGATGATCTTGGCTTTGGCGTCGCGTTCGAATTCGACGTCGGCCGGGTTGAACCAGGTCTTGCTGCCATTGGCTTCCAGACGATAGAACGTCTCGGCCACCACCATGCCCTGAGTCAGCAGGTTCTTGAACGGCTCGTTGGACGTGACCAGGCCTTCGTCGCGCATCAGCTTGTGGAAGAAGCGCGCGTACAGCAGGTGAAGAATCGCGTGTTCGATACCGCCGATGTACTGATCCACCGGCAGCCAGTGGTTGGCGGCTTTAGGATCGACCATGCCACCCTCGTAATGAGGCGAGGCGTAACGGGCGAAATACCACGACGACTCGACGAAGGTGTCCATCGTGTCGGTTTCACGCTTGGCCGGCGCGCCGCATTTCGGGCAGCTGCATTCGTAGAATTCAGGCATGCGCGCCAGAGGCGAACCCGCGCCATCGGGTACGACGTCTTCCGGCAGTTTGACCGGCAGCTGATCTTCCGGAACCGGAACATCGCCGCACGCGTCGCAGTGAATGATCGGGATCGGGCAGCCCCAGTAGCGCTGGCGGCTGATGCCCCAGTCACGCAGGCGGAACTGGGTGCGCGATTTGCCGAGCGCCTTCTTGATCAGGGCAGCTTCGATCGCATCGAACGCCCCGGCGAAATCCAGACCGTCGAACTCACCCGAGTTGATCAACTGGCCGTGTTCGCCGTACACGTCCTGCCAGGGAGCAGGCGTCTGATCGCCAGCGCTGGTGCGCACCACCGGTTTGACCGGAAGGTTGTACTTGGTGGCGAATTCGAAGTCGCGTTCGTCGTGAGCCGGGACCGCCATTACCGCACCGTCGCCGTAATGCATCAGCACGTAGTTGGCGACCCAGACCGGCAGTTTTTCGCCAGTCAGCGGGTGCTCGACGAACAGCGAGGTCGGCAGGCCTTTCTTTTCCTGAGTGGCGACGTCGGCTTCGGCGACGCTGCCGCTCTTGCATTCGTGAATGAACGCCTGCAGCTCAGGATCGTTCTGCGCAGCCAGTGTCGCCAGCGGGTGCTCGGCGGCAACGGCAACATAAGTCGCGCCCATCAGTGTGTCGGGACGGGTCGTGAACACTTTCAGCGCACCGGCTTCGCCGATCGACGTCTGGTCGTACGGGAACTGCACTTCCATGCCGCGGGATTTGCCGATCCAGTTGCGCTGCATGGTCTTGACCTGTTCAGGCCAGCCCGGCAGCTCGTCGAGACTCTCCAGCAGCTCATCCGCGTACGCGGTGATCTTGAAGTAGTACATCGGGATTTCGCGTTTTTCGATCACCGCGCCCGAACGCCAGCCTCGGCCGTCGATGACCTGCTCGTTGGCCAGGACGGTCTGGTCGACCGGGTCCCAGTTAACGGTGCCGTTCTTGCGGTAGATCACGCCTTTCTCGAACAGGCGAGTGAACAGCCACTGTTCCCAGCGATAGTAATCAGGCTTGCAGGTGGTGACTTCGCGCGACCAGTCGATCGCCAGACCCAGGCTCTTGAGCTGGTTCTTCATGTAGGCGATATTTTCGTAGGTCCATTTGGCCGGGGCGACGTTGTTTTTCATTGCCGCGTTTTCTGCGGGCATCCCGAAAGCGTCCCAGCCCATTGGCTGCAGTACGTTTTTGCCCTGCATGCGCTGGTAGCGGGCAATCACGTCGCCGATGGTGTAGTTGCGCACGTGACCCATGTGTAGCTTGCCGCTAGGGTAAGGAAACATCGACAGGCAGTAGTAGGTGTCCTTGCCTGGCTGTTCACTGACTTCAAAAGACTTTTGCTCTTCCCAGAAGGTCTGGGCGGCGGCTTCGATTTCACGGGGCTGATAGAGTTCGTGCATGGCTACTTTTGACTAGAGATTGGTGACCCTTGACCTCTTCTCGGCGTTCCCGGATCGGTTGGGCATCGCGTGCCGGACTGTGCCGAGGGCATTGCGATGCGTTCGTGCCCGGGTGGGCGGAAGTGGAATTACAGGAAGCGCCGTAGCATACATGAGGGCCGACTATCGAGGGAAACCCTGATTGCTGACTTCGGCCCGTCAGGCCCTTGGCAGCCGCCGTTGGTCGCGGCACCGCGCCGGTTTTCGCAGTGACGCTAAGCTCATTTACGAGGGTATGTTTATCTTCAGTGAGGTGAGCGGATGGCAGAGATGCGGCACCAAGTAAAGAAACCAGATCTGTATGACCGTTTGATTGATCGTCTGGGGCTTGCCCTGGACATGGCGAAAACAGCAGTGCGGCTTCGTAACGAGCATTCCGCTGAACTGGAATTGCGTGGATTGAGTCATGCCGAATTCCAGTTGATCGAGGCCTATCTGGATGCTTGTCCGGAAAAGACTGAAGTTGTCTTCAACGAGGATTCAGCGAACATCAAGAAGGGTAGTTCCAACACGTCACGGGAGCCTTCGGAGTCGATGCGTGCGGCGCATCCTCAAGCCAATGTCATCTGGCTCAAGGACCAGCGTCGCGCCAAGGTGTCGGCAAAGTTGAGTCGTTACAGTCACAGCAAACATTTCAAGCGTTAACCTTCGCGGGTTTGATCCCGTCTTACTAAGCGTTGCTGCTTAGCGCCAATACTTTTAGGCTTCGGGCATCTTTGGAGATGCCCTGATGCCCTTCCGTTATTTCATCAAGAACCTGCTGCTGCCTCCCGGTCTTTTTCTGCTGCTGATTGCCTTCGCCTGGTGGCTGAGAAGTCGCCGGCCGAAAACGGCTCGCCTGCTCTTCGTCGTGGGGATTGCCGGCCTGTGGGCGATGAGTCTGCCGATTGTGGTGCAGTGGTCGGCGACGGCCATCGAAAGTATTCCTCCCCTGCAGCAAGACCAGTGGGCGACGCTGGACCAGCGGGCTGACGCGATTGTCGTGCTGGGTTCAGGCCGTGAGCGCAAGGATCCGACCTGGGGCAGCGATATTCCAACAGGCGTGGCCCTGGAACGGATGCGCTATGCGGCGCGCCTATCCAAGGCGTCCGGGCTGCCGATCCTCACCACGGGGGGCTTGCATTACGGTGAGCCGCCCAGCGAGGCCGCGATCATGGCGGACTCGTTGCGTGATGACTTCGCCGTGCCGGTGCGCTGGCAGGAAGGGGAGAGCCGCACGACGTGGGAAAACGCCAGCATGAGCGCGGCGATCCTGCTGCCGCAGGGCATCAAGCGGGTTGTCGTGGTGACTCAGGCCTGGCATATGCCGCGATCGGTATGGAGTTTCGAGAAAGCCGGGTTCACTGTCGTGCCGGCGCCGGTCGGCTTTCTGAGTGTGGACAACGCCAGGCCGTTTGGCGGCTGGACCCCTGAAGCCAGAGCAGTCTGGCAGAGCGGGCTGCTGTTGAATGAAGCGGCGGGGCTGGCAGGGTACCGGTTGTTTTATCGGTGACCTGAGCCGCAGGCGCATGACGGGCCCGATTTTGGTCCGAGTGATGATCGACTGCGATCCTACTTACCAATTACGCGCGCGCCTCGTAGGACCGGCTTTAGCCGGGAAAGCGTCAGTTGTTCTGCCGCAAAACTGATGGCGGACATATCGGCCTCCTCCCGGCTGAAGCCGGTTCTACTGTGCCTTAACCCCTCACACCGCTTTCGCAATCCTGCCGGTGAAGAATGCCCACCCGATCAGCAGCACCGACAGGATGATCAGCGGCCAGGAGCGCCAGTGCAGGTAAGGCGTGAGCTGGTGCATTGGGGTCACTTCGCCATACATCACCGCACGCTCGAACTGCGGCACGGTGGTGGTGATCTTGCCGAAAGGATCGATCAGCGCGCTGACGCCGTTATTGGTGGCGCGGATCATCCACCGGCCCGCTTCCAGCGCCCGCATCTGTGCCATCTGTAAATGTTGCAGCGGCCCGATCGAGGTGCCGAACCAGGTGTCGTTGCTGACCGTCAGCAGCAGGTCGCTCTGCGCCGAAAGCCCCGCAGCGAACTCCGGGTAGACCACTTCATAGCAGATGAACGGCGCGATCTGGTAACCCTTGGCCTGCAACAACGGCTGCTCGGCAGGACCTCGGGCGAAGTCCGACATCGGCAGGTTGAAGAACGTAATCAACCCGCGCAGCAGGTCCTGCAGCGGCACGTATTCACCAAATGGCACCAGTTTCTGCTTCAGGTACGTCCCGTCGCCCTCGCCGGTCACCGTGATCGCGTTGTAATAGCGCCACTCGTTATGGCTGCCTCTCTGACGCAACGGGACGCCGGTGATCATCGCCGAGTCCCGGTCCGCGGCAAATTTGCCCATCATCGACAGATAGCCTTCGACCGATTCCTTGAGTACCGGCACGGCGGTTTCAGGCCAGACGATCAGATCGGCTTTTTGCGAGGTGAACGTCATGTCGCGGTACAGCGCCAGCTGGGCGTTCAACGCCGCCGGGTCCCATTTCATGCTCTGTTCGACGTTGCCCTGCATGGCGGCGACTTTCAATGGCGCCCCGGACGGTTCGGTCCAGGCATGATTCTTCAATGCCAGACCGACGACCCACGGCGCCAGCAACAATACAACGGCGCCTGCGAGGAAGGGCTTGCGCGCACGCAGCCGAGGCAGGTTGCAGAGCAACGCTGCGGTCAGCGCCAGGCTGAACGAGATCAGCCACATACCGCCCAGCGGCGCCAATCCCTTGAGTGGTCCGTCGAGCTGACTGTAGCCGGAGTAAAGCCAAGGGAAACCGGTCAGGAACCAGCCGCGGAACATCTCTTGGCCAAACCACAGCGCGGCAAATGCCAGAGCGTCGGCCAGCGGCGCTTCATTGCGCCGGATCCAGCGTGCCCAGAGCCAGGCGGGCAGGGCGAAGAAAAACGCCACCGACGCGCAGAACAGCACCATGAGGAAGACTGCCAGCCAGACCGGAGCCTCGCCGTAGGTGTGAATGCTGACGTAGATCCAGCTCGTGCCGCCGCCGAACAGGCCGAAGCCATAGCTCCAGCCGCGCCATAAGGCCTGGCGGGGTTTGAGGTCGCGCAGACCGAGATAAAAGATCACCAGCGCGACGATCGCCAGTGGCCAGATATCGAACGGCGCCAAAGCCAGGGTGATCAGCGCGCCAGCCACCATGGCCAGCAGGTTACCGGGCCAGCCGGGGCGGGTGATCCAGCGCATTTACATTCCTTATGAGGGATACGACGTTACGAGCGGGAGATCGGACTCAGGCGCAACAGGTGGATGCGACGACTGTCGGCATTCAGGATGCGGAAACGATACGCGCCGATTTCGGTGATTTCGTTACGCTTGGGCAGATGTCCGAACGCATTCATCACCAGACCGCCGACCGTGTCGAACTCGTCGTCGGAGAACTCGCTGTCGAAGAACTCGTTGAAGCTCTCGATCGGCGTCAGCGCCTTGACCAGAAAGTCGCCACTGGGCAGCGGCTTGATGTAGCTGTCTTCCTCGACGTCGTGCTCGTCCTCGATATCGCCGACGATCTGCTCCAGCACGTCCTCGATCGTCACCAGACCCGCCACACCGCCGTATTCGTCGATGACGATGGCCATATGGTTGTGGTTGGCGCGGAATTCACGCAGCAGCACGTTCAGACGCTTGGATTCGGGAACGAAGGTCGCCGGACGCAGCAGGTTTTTCACATCGTCCGCGCCACCGTTTTCCTTGAGGATCAGCGGCAGCAGGTCCTTGGCCAGCAGCACGCCGAGGACATCGTCGTGGCTTTCGCCGATCACCGGATAGCGCGAGTGCGCCGAATCGATGACGGCTGGCAGGAATTCACGAGGGCTCTGGCTGGCCTTGATGCTGACCATCTGCGAGCGCGGCACCATGATGTCGCGCACCTGCAGGTCGGCGACCTGGATGGCGCCTTCGACAATCGCCAGCGCTTCGCTGTCCAGCAGCTTGTTTTGATGGGCTTCGCGCAGCAGCTCAAGCAGCTCCTGGCGGTTTTTCGGCTCATGGGCAAATGCCTGGGTCAGTTTGCCCAACCATGACTTTTGCCCGTTGCTCGATCGGTCTTCGCTCATAGCCCTTACTCGTGGTCCTTGCCAGGTGTTTCTGAATGGGGGTTGCCGACGATTTCATCGTCAGCGTAGGGATCGGGATAGCCCAGCTCTGCAAGCAACTCTCGTTCCAGCGCTTCCATTTCTTCGGCTTCGTCATCGTCGATGTGATCGTAGCCCAACAAATGCAGGCAGCCATGAATCACCAGATGCGCCCAGTGCGCGTCGAGTGCCTTGCCCTGTTCTGCGGCCTCGCGGGCGACGACCGGAACACAGATCACCAGATCGCCCAGTAATGGAATATCGAGGAGTTCGTCAGGCACATCGGCCGGGAACGACAACACGTTGGTGGCGTAGTCTTTGTGACGCCAGGTGTGGTTCAGCTCCCTGCCTTCGGCTTCATCGACCAGGCGGATGGTCATTTCCGAGTCGGCCGCGCGCTGGCGAAGGCCCATTTCGCACCAGAGGCGGAACTGGGCTTCGCTCGGGGCGCTGGCTTGACTGGCGATTTGCAGGTCCAGCTCAAGCATCGCGGCGATTGTCCCGGGAGGGCTGCTGGTCGTTGTTCCGCTCTTCGAAGCGCTCGTAGGCTTCGACGATGCGCTGCACCAGCGGATGGCGCACAACGTCCTTGGGCTTAAAGTGGGTGAAGCTGATCCCCGGCACATCCTTGAGCACTTCGATGACGTGAGTCAGGCCGGATTTGGTGCCTTTGGGCAGGTCGATCTGAGTGATGTCACCGGTGATCACGGCGGTGGAGCCGAAGCCGATACGGGTCAGGAACATCTTCATCTGCTCAACGGTGGTGTTCTGACTTTCGTCCAGAATGATGAAGCTGTTGTTGAGCGTGCGGCCGCGCATGTAAGCCAGCGGCGCAACTTCGATGACCTGCTTCTCGATCAGTTTGGCGACGTATTCGAAGCCAAGCATCTCGTAGAGCGCGTCGTAAAGCGGGCGCAGGTACGGGTCGATCTTCTGTGCCAGATCGCCCGGCAGGAAGCCCAGTTTTTCACCCGCTTCGACTGCCGGACGCACCAGCAGGATGCGGCGAATCTGCTCGCGCTCCAGCGCATCGACTGCCGCAGCCACGGCAAGGTAAGTCTTGCCGGTACCGGCCGGGCCGATGCCGAAGTTGATGTCGTTGGCGAGGATTTCCTTGACGTAGCGTTGCTGATTCAAGCCACGGGGGCGAATCATGCCTTTCTTGGTGCGCAGCGCGACGCCGACTTCGGCGGCAGGGTGGTTATCCAGCTCTTCAACGCCGGACTCCTGCAGGAACAGATGAACCATGTCTGGCGACAGCTCGGTACTTTTGGTTTCCCGGTACAGCCGGCGCAACAGGTTTTCTGCCGAAGTGGTCTGTTTGCGTTCGCCGATCATCTCGAACTGGCCTCCGCGATTGCGGATCTCGATGTCCAGGCGCTGTTCGATCAGGCGCAAATGCTCGTCGAATTGCCCGCACAGATTGGCGAAGCGATGGGCCTCGATAGGTTCAAGGCTGAAACGATGTGGTTCGATAGGTGCGTTCAAAGTGGTTTTTTAGCCGCCCGACGGCAATGAAGGTGAAACGAAGGATAACCCCTGTCGGCAGTGTCCGAAAGGGCTCACTTACTAATGGTTGAGTCAGCAAGCGCTACAACCCCTGTAGGAGTGAGCTTGCTCGCGATTACGTTGTATCAGGCACATCTCCGGTGACCGCGTAAACGCAATCGCGAGCAAGCTCACTCCTACAGAGTCATGCGTGCACCGTAGGACGTTATTGCACCAACGACCCACGCAGCGAGTGGGGTTGTGCGCTGTCGATGTAGACGTCGGCGAATTGCCCGATCAGCTTGGGATTGTCGCACCGGAAGTTGACGATCCGGTTGTTCTCGGTACGACCCTGAAGCTCGCCGGGGTCTTTCTTCGAGTAGTCGGTCACCAGAATCCGCTGCACGGTGCCCGCCATCCGGCGGCTGGTTTCGAAGCCCTGACGATCGATCAGGTTCTGCAACTGCTTGAGCCGCTCCTTTTTCACCTCTTCCGGGGTGTCGTCCACCAGATCGGCGGCAGGTGTGCCCGGGCGCTGGCTGTAAACGAACGAATAGGAGAAGTCCATGCCGACTTCTTCCACCAGTTTCATGGTCTGCAGGTGGTCTTTCTCGGTTTCTCCGGGAAAGCCCACGATGAAGTCAGAACTGATGCAGATATCCGGCACGGCGGCGCGCAGCTTGCGCAGGCGTGACTTGTATTCCAGCACGGTGTGGTTGCGCTTCATCGCCGCAAGGATGCGGTCCGAACCCGATTGCACCGGCAGGTGCAGGTGCTTGACCAGCTCCGGGACCTCGGCGTGGGCCTGGATCAGGCTGTCCGAGAACTCAAGCGGGTGTGAGGTGGTGTAGCGAATCCGGTCGATGCCGTCGATTGCGGCAACGACGCGGATCAGCTCAGCCAGATCGGCCAGGCGTCCATCGTGGGTCGTGCCGCGATAGCCGTTGACGTTCTGGCCCAGCAGCGTCACTTCGCGCACACCGTTCTCGGCGAGGTGGAAAACTTCGGTGATCACGTCGTCGAACGGGCGACTGACTTCTTCACCGCGGGTGTAAGGCACGACGCAGAACGTGCAGTATTTGCTGCAGCCTTCCATCACCGATACGTAGGCGCTCGGGCCGTCGACGCGAGGCTCTGGCAGGTGATCGAATTTTTCGATTTCCGGGAACGAGACGTCGACCTGCGGCAAACGTGTCACGCGAGCGGCGTCGATCATCTCCGGCAGGCGGTGCAGCGTCTGCGGCCCGAAGACAACGTCGACATATGGCGCGCGATCGCGAATCGCCGCACCTTCCTGACTGGCCACGCAGCCACCGACGGCAATCACCATTTCGGGATTGGCCAGCTTCAGTTCACGCCAGCGGCCAAGCTGGGAATAGACGCGGTCCTGCGCTCGCTCGCGGATCGAGCAGGTGTTGAGCAGGATGACGTCGGCATCTTCAGCGCGCGCGGTGACTTCCAGTGCTTGATGTTCGCCCAGCAGATCGACCATGCGCGAGCTGTCGTACTCGTTCATCTGGCAGCCGTGGGTTTCGATGTAAAGCTTCTTGGACATGCGGGTTCATCAGGTGATTCGAAGAACCGCGCATTATAGTGAGCCGGGCCTCGGGTTCCTAGCGTTCCCTAACGAGCGGCATGCTATAGTTCGCGCCCTTTTCAAAACACCGATCATTGCCTGCCAGTTATGACCAAACGCGAAGCTCCAATCTACAAGGTGATTTTTCTCAACCAGGGACAGGTGTACGAGATGTACGCCAAGCAGATCTACCAGAGCGATCTGTGGGGTTTTCTGGAAGTGGAGGAATTCGTCTTCGGTGAGCGCACGACCGTTGTGGTTGACCCCAGCGAAGAGAAGCTGAAAGCACAGTTCGATGGCGTGGTGCGCAGTTTTGTGCCGATGCATTCGATTGTGCGCATCGATGAAGTCGAGCGTATGGGCACTGCGAAGATCAGTGAAGCGCGTCAGACTGGCAATGTCATGCCGTTTCCGATGCCGATGCCTGACAAGTAGGCTTCTGACCGGTCAGCGTTCGATGGGAGGGACTCTCGTTGCCGAGGCGGCTTGTGTCAGCAAAGCGATCATTCGCAGCGCTGGCTCAGAAATGCCGCTCAGGGCTTCGCGCTATCGGGAAACGGTGCAAAAGGGGTGCGCCCTTCGGCCGTCTGCAACTCCAGAAGATACTTGCGGAAGATCTGCCCCAGAACTTGGGTGGCGACGTCGAGATCTTCTTTCTTCATCTGCGCTGACACTTCGTCAGCCTGGTCCAGCGCATCTTCCGAACCATTGACCGCCGCCATCTTCAGCACGATATACGCCTGGATGTTGTTGGCCTGAACGCCTTCGCCACGGAAAAACATCAGACCCAGTTGATACTGCGCCTGAGCGTGGCCCTGTAACGAGGCTTGTTCGAAATAGTTGAGTGCTTGAGTGAGATCGCGCGGCGCACTTTTGCCGTCGTAGTAGAACTGTCCCAACTCATATTGCGCCTGCGCATCCCCGCCCTGAGCCGCCTGCTGGCAGGCCGACAACGCTGCTGGCAGGTTGTCTGGCTGGGTATTGAGGGTGCAACGACCCACCGCTGGGATCAACAACGAGTTGCCACCTGCATTAGCCAGCAGGGGATGAAGAAGCAACAGGCAGCCCAATGCAAGGGTGCGGCCGGTGCGATTCATGGAAGTCGACTTACCTCTGAAAAAGGTGCGGGCATGCCCGTCCAGCTAAACGTGCTGGCTGCGCATTATGAAATAAGCGGGGCCAACCTTACAAAGTCTTTACTGATTTTCTGCTGCACGGGCCTTACAGCGCTGAATTCAGGAGGTTTTGCCGCTGCATAATGACGCTTTCGGGCCGTGGCTGCTCCTGAAAACGCTGGCTGATGGACGTTTGCTGCCGCTACGCGCCAGATCGCGGGACAAGCCACGCTCCTACAAACCCTCTATTGCCCAGTGTACGGATGCAGCGCAGCTAACACTGTGGTGTAGGAGCGTGGCTTGTCCCGCGATCGGCTGCGCAGCAGTCGTAAAACCAGACGGCGCTGATGCCGGGTGGAATCCGTTCCGCCCGGTCTGCCCGTTATTTTAGCTGAGCGAACGCCTTCTCGGCCGCGTCCAGCGTCAGCTGCAACTCGGCTTCGCCGTGGGCGATCGAGGTGAAGCCCGCTTCGAATGCACTTGGCGCCAGGTACACGCCGCCTTCGAGCATTGCATGGAAGAAGCGCTTGAAGCGTTCTGCATCGCTGCTCATCACGTCGTGGAAAGTGACGATTTCTTTCGCTTCAGTGAAATAGAGGCCGAACATGCCGCCCGCCTGAGTCGTCACGAACGGAATGCCGGCAGCGTCGGCGCGCTGTTGCAGGCCTTCGAGCATGCGAGTGGTGTAGGCGCTGAGTTCGTCATGGAAACCCTCGCGGCTGATCAGGCGCAGGGTCGTCAGGCCTGCGGCCATTGCCAGTGGGTTGCCGGACAGCGTGCCAGCCTGATACACCGGGCCGAGCGGCGCGATGTGCGACATGATTTCGCGCTTGCCGCCGAAACAGCCGACCGGCATGCCGCCGCCGATGATCTTGCCGAACGTGCTCAAATCCGGCTTGACGCCGTAGTAGGCCTGGGCGCCGCCGAGTGCAACGCGGAAACCGGTCATGACTTCGTCGAAAATCAGCACCACGCCGTGCTTGTCGCATTCTTCACGCAGGCCCTGAAGGAAGCCCGGTGCCGGCGGAACGCAGTTCATGTTGCCTGCCACCGGCTCGACGATGATGCACGCCACTTCCTGGCCCACTTCGACGAGCATCGTCTTGACCGCATCGATGTCGTTGAATGGCAGGGTCAGCGTGTGTTTGGCGAACGCGGCGGGAACACCCGGCGAGCTCGGTACGCCGAGGGTCAGTGCACCCGAGCCGGCCTTGACCAGCAGGCTGTCGGAGTGACCGTGGTAGCAGCCTTCGAATTTGATGATGCTGTCCCGGCCGGTGAAACCACGGGCCAGACGGATCGCGCTCATGGTCGCTTCGGTGCCGGAACTGACCATGCGCACCATTTCCATCGATGGCACGATCGAGCAGACGAGATCGGCCATCTCGGTTTCCATCGCCGTCGGCGCGCCATACGACAAGCCATGCTCCAGCTGCTTGCGCACTGCATCCAGCACTTCGGGATGGCTGTGGCCGAGAATCATCGGACCCCAGGAACCGACGTAATCCACATAACGCTTGTCGTCTTCGTCGGTGACGTAGGCGCCTGCGGCATGTTTGAAGAACAACGGTGTGCCCCCGACGCTCTTGAACGCGCGAACGGGCGAATTGACGCCGCCGGGAATGTGCTTCTGAGCGTTGGCGAACAGGGTTTCGGAACGGGACATGGTGAAGTCTCTGTTTGAGTCGGTAGAAGGAAGCGCAAAACGGCCTGATACGGATCAGGCCGGTTTGAACAAATCGTTGAACGCACGCGCGCGGCGAGTGACTTCCTGCGCGGTGTCGGCACCGAACAGTCCGTGCACCACGGCCAGCAGGTCCGCGCCATGGGCCACCAGCGGGGCGGCGTTTTCCAGCGTGATCCCGCCGATGACGGCAATGGGCAGGGAAATACGCTTGCGCGCCTGATCGAGCAGGTCGAGGTCGCACGCCGGCGCGCCCGGCTTGGTGTTGGAATTGAAGAAGCGGCCAAACGCAACGTAGGTGGCGCCATCGGCCTTGGCTTTCTCGGCCAGCTCGACCTGCGCGTGGCAGGTGGCGCCGACGATCGCCTTATGGCCCAGCAAGGCGCGCGCGTCCGGCAGCGAACCATCTGTCTGGCCCAGATGCACGCCGACACCCAGTCGCGCGGCGACCTCGGCGTCGTCGTTGATGATCAGGCGTGTCTTATAGCGCTCGCACAGCTTGAGCAGCTCCGAGGCTTCACGCAGGCGACGGGTTTCATCGCCGGATTTGTCGCGGTATTGCAGCAGCGTCACGCCGCCATCGAGGGCGGCTTCGACGTAAGACAGGAACTTGCCCGCCAACAGCTGGCTGTCAGTGACGGCATACAGGCCACGTAGTTTCATCGAGAGTGCCTCTTGTTCGTGGCGTACGTTACGAGCAGAAATCCAGCGGCAGGCGGCGTGGAACGAACTGGCCCTGACCCAGCTGTTCCGCATCACGCAGCGTGCGCCAAGTGTAGTCCAGCGCGGTTTGCACGGCGCCGATCAGGTCCTGCCCCAGCGCCAGGCGACCGGCCAGTGCGCTGGCCAGGGTACAACCGGACCCGTGATAACTGCCGGGCAGGCGCTGGCACGTGAAGGTGTGGGTCTTGCCGCCCCGAATGTACAGGCGGTTGTGCACTTGCTGCTCGTCGCCGTGGCCGCCGGTGATCAGTAAATGCTCGCAGAACGGCAGCAGTTTCTGAGCGCACTCATCTGCCGTGCCTTCAGGCAGTTCGGCAAGAATGCGGGCTTCCGGCAAGTTGGGCGTGGCGATGGTCGCCAGTGGCAGCAACCGCTCGCGCATCGCATAACCCACTTCGTCCTTGCCCAGTCGTCCGCCACCGCCGGCACGCAGCACCGGATCGCAGACCAGGGGCAGATGTGGATGGGCCTGCAGCAGTTCGACGACGGTATCGACCATTTCAAGCGAACCCAGCATGCCGAGCTTCACGGCCGCGACGGTCGAATCGTCGAGCACGGCGTTGGCCTGAGCCAGCACCCATTCACGATCCAGCACCCGGAAATCGCTGACGTTCACGGTGTCCTGAACGGTCAGAGCGGTGACCGCCGGGGCGGCGTGACACCCTTGCGCGAGCAGGGATTCGATATCTGCCTGCAAGCCGGCGCCGCCACTTGGGTCGTGGCCGGAGAGACAGAGGACAACAGGGCGGGAGCTATAGATATTCATGGTGCGCGAGCTTACCACTAAAGTTTTTGCCGGGCCGCCGGTCGCCGTCAGAATTTTCGCACCTGCGTCGGCGATGGCTCTGTTTCGATGTTTTCAGGGAGAATGGTGCCGGTCGTCCCGAAAGGCTAACGAAAGCTTGGCGTTGGACGATTAAGATGGTGTCATCTAGCTATCAATCGCCATGTCTCGGCGTCTCGTCTGTTCCTGTCATAAGAGTGAATGCAAGTGCGTTGCCCGTTAAGCCTGTTGGCAGAATTCTCGGTCGTCCCGAGTGTCCAGGGTTTGTCCCGGATCGTGAAGTCGTCCCCCGAAGCGTCGGGGATCAGCCTGGCCGCCCTGAATCAAGCGGGCGGTGTTGCATGCGCCTTCTACTGACCCTTTTATGCCTTGTGCTGCCGATGCTGGCGGGCGCCGTCGAGTTCGACGAAACCACGCGCACGCTGCCGTTGGGGCGGGCGACGCAGGTGTTCGAGGACCCGACGGGCGCGGCCACGATTGAAGACGTCTCCTCGCCCGAAGGCGCCGCCCGGTTCCGCCCGCTGGACGCCGGCTCGCTCAACGCCGGGTATTCGCGTTCGACTTACTGGCTCAAGGTACAGCTGACCTATCGTCCGACCAACCCGGTGGCGTCCGCCGACTGGTTGCTGGAACTGGCGTATCCGCCGATGGACCACGCCGACCTGTACCTGGCCAATGACGAAGCCGCGCCGAGCCTGACCTGGCAGACCGGCGACATGCTGCCGTTCTCCAGCCGGCAGATAAAACAGAACAATTACCTGTTCGACCTCAACCTGAACGCCAACGAAAGCAAAACCGTTTACCTGCGCGTCGCCAGCCACGGCTCGGTCCAGGCGCCGCTGAATCTGTGGGCCAGCCACGCTTACATCGAAGAGCAGCCGTCGCGGCTCTATGTGCTGGGGATGATCTACGGCGTGCTGGCCGTGATGCTGATCTACAACCTGTTCATCTACCTGAGCGTGCGCGACGCCAGTTACCTTTATTACATCCTCTACATCACGTGCTTCGGCCTGTACCAGGTCTCGGTCAATGGCGCGGGGATCGAGTTTCTCTGGCCGGACAACCCGTGGTGGGCCAACACGTCCACGACCTTTCTGATTGCGGCAGCGATCCTCTTCGCCAGCCAGTTCGCCCGCAAATTTCTGCAGACGCCAACGCTCGGCGGCTGGCTCGATGTGCCCTTGCTGCTGATGATGGCCTGTGCCGCGCTGATCATGACCCTGTCACTGGCGCTTGATTACGGCGTCGCCCTGCGCCTGGTCACCGGGCTGGTGTTGCTGTTCACGCCGGTCATTCTGTTGATCGGCATCGTCGCCTGGCTGAAGGGGCGGCGAGTAGCGCGGTATTTTGTCTTCGCCTGGTCAGCCTTCCTCACGGGCGGGGTGATCAACGCGACGATGTTGCTGGGCAGTCTGCCGAACAATTTCTGGACGATGTACGCCAGCCAGATCGGCTCGGTGGTCGAGGTGGCGCTGCTGTCGCTGGCGCTGGCGGACCGCATCAACACCATGCGCGATCGTCAGGCGCAGTTGATGGAGCAGTCGAGCCGGGATCTGGAAAAGCTCAATCAACAGTTGGCCGTCAGCAACCGCTTGAAGGATGAGTTTCTCGCCACGCTGACTCACGAACTGCGCACGCCCATGAATGGCGTCATCGGCTCGCTCGAGCTGATGCAGATCGACGGCGCTCAGGGCGAGATCGAGCTTTACCGCCAGACCGCTGCCGACTCGGCGCAGAACATGATGGGCATCGTCAACGGCATCCTCACCCTGACCGAGCTGCAGGCCGGGCGAATCACGGTGCAGAACGAGGCATTCAGCCTGCGTCACCTGCTGTTTCAACTGCGCAGCACGTTCGAGCCGTTGGCGCGCAGCAAAGCGCTGACCCTGACCATCGAATTGGATGAGGAATTGCCGGACAGCCTGGAAGGCGACGCGCTCAAGCTGCGTCAGTGCCTGGAATGCCTGCTGGACAATGCCATCAAGTTCACAAAAACCGGTTCGGTCCGGGTGCGTGTGAACGCTCAGTACGTCGACAGGCAGCGCACGCGGTTGATGATTGACGTGATCGACACCGGGATTGGTTTCAGCCGCCTGGACGATGAAACGCTGTACGCGAATTTCTTCCAGGTCGATGGCTCGACGACTCGCGAATACGGCGGGCTGGGCATCGGTCTGGCCATCTGCCGACAGCTGATCGAGCTGCAGGGCGGGCGCCTTAGCCATCAATCCGAGTTGGGCAACGGCAGTCAGTTCCGACTCAGTCTGGACGTTCAGCGGGCGACAGCGCCAGTGGCGTGAAGGCACCCGCCAGGCTGTCGTCGGCAAGGGCGAACAAGGCAAAGGCGCCGTCATTTAGTCGGCTATGGCACTTTTTTCGTCATCAGGTGCGTGATTCACTGGCGGTCATCCGCGCTCGCTGCGCGTTGACCGGACCGGAGTCGCCTCATGAATCTGCATCAGTTCGCCGAGACCCATGAAGTCACCAACCAGCCGCCTTCGCTCGATGGCGTCAACCTCTACCGGGTCGACCTGCCGTTGCAGGAGTGGTCGCGGCGCTTCGGGGCCGGCTGGGCGCAGGCGAAGATCGATGCTTACGGCGCGCTGGCCGGTGGACCGCTCATGGCAGCGGGGTTTCTCGCCAATCAGAACAAACCGGTGTTCGCCAGCCATGACCGGTATGGTCATCGCATCGATCTGGTGGAGTTTCATCCGGCGTATCACCAGTTGATGCAGACGGCCGTGGAGCATGGTCTTCCTTCATTGCCCTGGATCGATCCGCGTGAAGGCGCCCATGTCGCTCGCGCATCGATGACGTATCTGCACACCCAGGCCGAGGCCGGCAGCGGCTGCCCGTTGACCATGACCTTCGCCAGCGTCCCGGCCTTGCGTTTGCAGCCGGAGCTGGCCGACGTCTGGCTGCCCAAGATCCTCGCCACCGAATACGACCCTCGCAACGTCGGCATCGCTCATAAGGCGGGCGCGACGATCGGCATGGCCATGACCGAGAAGCAGGGCGGCTCGGATGTACGCTCCAATACCACGCGCGCTTACCCGGTTGGCCAGCCGGGGCCCGGG
Source organism: Pseudomonas sp. efr-133-TYG-103a (assembly GCF_030209235.1). Taxonomy (NCBI): domain Bacteria; kingdom Pseudomonadati; phylum Pseudomonadota; class Gammaproteobacteria; order Pseudomonadales; family Pseudomonadaceae; genus Pseudomonas; species Pseudomonas sp. efr-133-TYG-103a. The sequence goes on along the minus strand of NZ_JARVSK010000013.1, from coordinate 133,282 downwards.
CAGGCGTATGAACTGGTGGGCCACAAGTGGTTCTGCTCCGCGCCGATGTGCGACGGGTTTCTCACGCTGGCGCAGACAGACAAAGGGCTGACGTGCTTCCTGTTGCCACGTCATCGGCCGGACGACACGCGCAATGAGTTCTACATTCAACGGCTGAAAAACAAGCTCGGCAATTGGTCCAACGCGTCCAGCGAAGTGGAGTTCCGCGGCGCGCTGGCGTGGATGGTCGGCGAAGAAGGGCGGGGCGTGCCGACGATCATCGAGATGGTCGCCATGACCCGTTTCGACTGCATGAACGGTTCCAGTGCGCTGATGCGTCAGGCGCTGACTCAGGCGGCGCACCACTGCGCGCACCGGAGCGTCAGCGGCCGTCTGCTCAGCGAGCAGCCACTGATGCAGAACGTGCTGGCCGATCTGGCGCTGGAGAGCGAAGCGGCGCTGGCGCTGACCTTGCGCATGGGCCGCTCACTTGAACGGCTGGACGATCCTCACGAGGCGCGCTTTGCCCGGCTGGTCACGGCTGTGGGCAAATACTGGATCTGCAAGCGCGCGCCCGCGATGATCAACGAAGCCGCTGAGTGCATGGGCGGCGCGGGGTACGTCGAAGACACCATCCTGCCGCGTCTTTACCGGGAAGCCCCGGTCAACTCGACGTGGGAAGGTTCGGGCAACGTGCAGTGCCTGGATGTGCTGCGCGCGCTGTCCAAGGAGCCGGGCGTGCTCGATGCGCTGTTTGACGAACTGGGCGACGGTCATGGCGACCGACGACTGGCGGCGCACATCGATCGGCTGAAGGCGGCGTTTCAGGACACCAGCGACATTCAGTATCGCGCCCGGCAACTGACGGAGGATATTGCGGTGGGTTTGCAGGCGAAGCTGCTGCTTGAGGCCGGCAATTCGGCGGTCAGTGATGGCTTTATCGCCGGTCGTATCGAACAGCCGGGGCGGGTGTATGGCGCGCTGCCGCGAGGGGTGAATGTCGAGGCACTGGTGGCCAGATCGTCACCGCAGGTTTAACTGGGTGGGCGCGGCCCCCGCGGGAGCAATCGAGGTTGCGGCGGTCGCGAATGCGGTGGGTCTGGCACAGCGAGATCGCCAGGCTTTGCTGCCGGTTCACGGCAGATCGTCGACAAGCCAGAGCGCTTCGGCCTCCGGCCAGAATCAAAAGCATGATTCGCTAAGCTTGTCGTGCCTTCCCTTGCCGTTGCAGGCAAGATGGTGCCTTGCAAGATCAGAAGGATGCGTATCGTGACCGAAGCTTTTATTGTCGTAGAAACCGCCGAACAAGCCGTGGACCGGCTTGCCGAGCTGCACGCACGTGCAACCACCGCGCTGAGCCAAGCCCTCAAGCGCTACCTGAAAGACCGCGTTGAGCCCGACGCCGCTGAGCGTCTGTTGTTCCGCTACCCGGAATTGCGCTTGACCTATCACTGCCACGGCGAAGTACCGCTCACCACCCGCGCTTATGCCAAGGTGCAGCTGCCCGGCACATACAGCGTCACCGTCACGCACCCGGCCGCATTCCGTAAATACCTGATCGAACAGCTCGTTCCGCTGATGAATGACTTCACCGTCACGGTCGAAGTGGGCGTCAGCGAGCAGAATATTCCCTATCCTTATGTGGTCGAGCAGGGCGACGAACTGGCCGGCACCGGCGTGACCGCCGCCACGCTGGCACGGGTGTTCCCGAGCACCGACCTTTCGGCGGCCACCGATGGCATTGCCGACGGTCTGTACGACTGGGCCAATACCGATCCGCTGCCACTGGCGCTGTTCGATGCTGCACGCGTCGATTTCTCGCTGCGCCGTCTGGTGCATTACACCGGCAGCGACTGGCGTCATGTGCAGCCCTGGATTCTGTTGACCAACTACCACCGCTACGTCGACCAGTTCATCGTTCATGGCCTGGAAAAACTGCGCGACGATCCGCGCTTCGTGAAGATGGTTCTGCCGGGCAACGTTATCGTCGACAAGAGCATGGATCATGGCGAGGCTCAGGCCATCGTTTCCAGCGTGGTCTGGCACCGCTATCAGATGCCTGCCTACCACTTGATCGCCGAAGACGGTCATGGCGTGACCCTGGTGAACATTGGCGTCGGCCCTTCCAACGCCAAGAACATCACCGATCACCTGGCGGTGCTGCGCCCACATTGCTGGCTGATGATCGGCCACTGCGGCGGACTGCGTCAGTCGCAAACCATCGGCGACTACGTACTGGCCCACGCTTACATGCGCCGCGACGGCATTCTGGACCGGGTGCTGCCGCCAAACATCCCGATTCCGGCCCTCGCTGAGGTGCAGCTGGCGTTGCAGGAGTCAGCCGCGCAGGTGACGGGCGAACGTGGCGACGACCTCAAGAAACGTCTACGCACCGGCACCGTGCTGACGTACGACGATCGCAACTGGGAATTGCGCTGGGCGCAGGAGCGACCGCTCATCAACCTGTCCCGCGCTGTGGCGGTGGACATGGAAAGCGGCACGATCGCGGCCCAAGGCTATCGACTGCGGGTGCCGTACGGAACGCTGCTTTGCGTTTCCGACAAGCCGCTGCACAGCGAAATCAAGCTGCCGGGCTCGGCCAACGCCTTCTATGAGCGCGCCGTCACTCAGCACCTGAAGATCGGCATCGCCGCGCTGGACCTGATGCGCACTCAGCTCAACTCGCTGCACTCGCGCAAACTGCGCAGTTTCGACGAGCCGCCATTCCGCTGATGGTCATTCAGGACAAGGGCCACTAAAGTGGCCCTTTGTATTTTCGCTTACGCCGTTTCGAGTCCCCATGCCCCGCAATCAACGTCCCGTTCCCCGCCGCCCCGCGCCTGACCGCTCCGGCGCTACTCGCCGCGTCGCGAAAGCGCCGCCTGCCGAACCCCGCCTGATCCTGTTCAACAAACCGTTCGACGTACTGACCCAGTTCAGCGATGGCGAGGGCCGCGCGACGCTCAAGGATTTCATCGATATCCCCGGCATCTATCCAGCAGGCCGCCTTGACCGGGACAGCGAAGGCTTGTTGCTGCTGACCAATGATGGTCAATTGCAGGCGCGCATTGCTGACCCGAAGCACAAACTGGCGAAAACGTATTGGGTGCAAGTGGAGGGCGAGCCCAGCGAGGAGCAACTGCACAAACTGCGCAGCGGCGTGGAATTGAACGACGGCCCGACGTTGCCGGCACAGGCGCGGCAGCTGGAAGAACCCGAGCTGTGGCCGCGTAATCCGCCGGTGCGATTCCGCAAGAGCGTGCCGACCAGTTGGCTGGAGTTGATCATCAAGGAAGGTCGCAACCGGCAGGTGCGCAGGATGACCGCAGCCGTCGGTCTGCCCACCTTGCGGCTTGTGCGCGTGCGCATCGGTGATTGGAGCATCGACGGGCTGGATCAGGGGCAGTGGCGGGAAGTGCCAGCGAAGTTGTAGCGTCCACCGTTCAACCGTAGGAGCGCGCTTGCCCGCGATTGCAGTGTGTCAGACAAGGCGGATGTGTCAGATCAAACGATATCGCGGGCAAGCGCGCTCCTACAGGGCCCAGCCCGATCACTTGTGCTGCTCGATATACGCAATCACCACGCTTTTGATCACGAAAGCCAGCACGCCCAACCCCAGCACGCCGAACAGGATCATCGTGCCGAAGCGTCCAGCCCTGGATTTCTTCGCCAGGTCCCAGACGATGAAACACATGAAACCGATGAGAACCGTCACCAGGATGGTCATCATCCACTCTTCGAACACCTCGGGTTCCATCGTATATCTCCGGTGAATCGGGCCTACCCGCCGCGCAGATGCACTAAGGGTAGCTCGGTGCTCGCCAGCACCTGATTGAGCACGAAACTGGAACGCACGCTGGTGACCCCATCGATGCGGGTCAGATGCCCGAGCAGAAATTTCTGGTAGTGATCCATGTCCGGGACCACGACCTTCAACTGGTAATCAGCGTCGATGCCTGTGACCAGGCTGCATTCCAGCACCTGTGGCAGGTTGCGGATGTGCTGTTCAAAATTCTCGAATCGGTCGGGTGTGTGGCGGTCCATGCCGATCAGCACGTAAGCGGTCAGGCTCAGGCCCAGTTTCTTGCGATCCAGCAACGCCACCTGACGCTCGATGTAACCGTCGTCCTCCAGCTGTTTCACGCGTCGTGAGCAGGGCGAAGGGGACAGCCCGATGCGCTCGGCCAATTCCTGATTGGAGATGCGCGCATCGCGCTGCAATTCGGCCAAAATACTCAAGTCATATCTGTCGAGCTTGCTCACGATAAGCACCTTTATGAGATCGATTGCGCTGAATTATTCATCCGAAGTGAAAAATTGCGCAAGTAGTGTTTTCATCAGCAACATTCGCAATCGGCTGTCGCCCGGTCAGGCCTATTCTTTTAACCAGAATCACTGCCCGGACATAGCGTCCAGCGCGGCCCGCCGAATCAGGCCAGCCGCGGCCTCCAGCCCGACAGGGTTGACCAGGCCACCGGGCTGCGCAATGTCCAGAAGACGATGCGAGGTGAGCCGGCGTCAAAAGCGTCGAGCCAGGACGAAGTCTCCAAGAGAGGGCCAATGAGCCCTCTTTTTTTGTGCCTGCGATATCCGCCGAGGCCCAAACGCCCACCCCTTGAGCGTGACGTGCCTGCGACCGCCTGGATCGACAGATTTCAGGCAAGCTCACGCCTACAGTTTCATGCGGCACGCTGATAGAGTGCGGCGAACGGCGCACCCAGAATGCAGTCCTATCCACAGGTATCCGCGCCGCAGTGAGGAAAGCATGAACATGCGCATCTGGCGTTTGACAGGTGTCAGTCTCTTGGCCTTGAGCATCAGTGCTCAGGCGCTGGCGGACGATAACAATCAACAGCAACAGCAACAGCAACAGCGTCAGCAGCAACAGCGCGGGTTCGAGATGCAGCGTCAGCAGCAACAGAACCAGCAGCGTAGCTTCAACGAAGATTCACAGCGTCAGCAACAGCAGCGCCAGCAGCAGCAACAGCAGTATCAGCAGCAGCGCCAGCAGGAACAGTTGCAGCAGCAACGGCAGATCCAGCAGAACCAGCAAGAGCGCTTCGATCAACAGCGCCAGCAGCAGGATCGCGAACGCAATCAACAGCGTCAGGATCAATTGCAGCAACAACGCCAGCAACAGTTGCAGCAGCAACAGCGCCAGCAGCAACAGCAGTTGCAACAGCGTCAACTTCAGGATCGTCAGAGCAATCTGCCCATCCAGAGCCGACCTGATACAGCGGTGCAGACTCAGGAACCGCGTCAGGGCTTCTACCGCGACCTGCCGCGAGACAGCCCGTGGCGAGGCGGCGACCGTCGTCCCGATAACGGCAACTGGCAGGGCGGCAGACCACCGGGTGGCCATAACGAGGGTTGGGGATCCGGCCCGCGTTATCGCCCCGGTTACGAGATAGACCGCATTCCGGGCGGTTACTCACGCGTGCCCTATCACGGCAGCGACTACTTCTATTCAGGCGGCTATTGGTATCGCCCGCAGGGACCGCGCTACATTGTGGTCGCGCCGCCGCGGGGCGTTCGTGTGCGCTACCTGCCCGATTACGCGCAGCAGGTCTGGCTGGGCAGCGCGCTGTTCTTCCTGGCCGCAGGCACCTACTACACCTATGAGCAAAGCACTCAGGAGTATGTCGTGGCCGAGCCGCCGCAGAACGTCGAGCCGGTGTATTCGCCTGAGCAGGCGCCGCAGCAGGGCGGTCCTTATGACGTGATCGCTTACCCGTCCAACGGCCAGACCCAGCAGCAGATCGAGCAGGATCGCTACGATTGCTACCGCTACGCCGTGCAGCAGAGCAACTTCGATCCCGCTACGGCTACCTATCAGCCAGCGCCGGAAGTGCTCGGGCTGTACCGCCAGGCGATGGCGAGTTGTTACGCCGGGCGTGGATACAGCGTTCAGCAGTAAACACGCTTGGTGATGTGAAGCGGACCGGCATCAGTTCAGGACTGGACTGTTGCCCCGCTTCACGACTTCCTGCGGGTCGGCATGGACCAGCACTTCGGCTTTGGGGTATTCGCCGCGAATGGCATTCTCGACCTGCTCGCACAGCTCATGGGCGGCGGTCAGGGTCAATGCGCCCGGCAGCTCCAGATGCAATTGCACGAACCAGTGATTCCCGGATATCCGCGTGCGCAGGTCATGTGCGCCCAGCACGCCGGGCACGCTTTCGGCCAGCGCCAGCATGCGCGCGCTGACATCCGCTGGCAGTTCGGCGTCCATCAACACCGAAACCGTCTCCCGGGCAATGGAAACCGCGCTCCACAGGATGTAGAACGCGATCGCCAGACCGAAGTAAGCATCCAGTTGCGCATAGCCGACGTATGCCAGCCCAAGGGCCAGCATGATGCTGAAGTTAAGCAGCAGATCCGAGCGATAGTGCAGCGAGTCGGCCCTGATCGCCGCCGAGCCCGTCTCCTTGACCACCTTGTGTTGCAGCGCCAGCAGGCCGAGGGTCAACACGATCGACAGCAACATCACCAACACGCCCAGGCCCGGGGCACTGAGCGCTTGCGGGTGCTGGATGCGCTGGATTGCCTGGAACCCGATGAGAAATGCACTGACGGCAATGAACAGCGATTGCGCCATGCCAGATAACGCTTCGGCTTTGCCGTGACCGTATCGGTGATCGTCGTCGGCAGGGCGAAGCGCGTAATGCACCGCGAGCAGATTCAGAAATGACGCCGCCCCGTCGAGCAGGGAATCCGTCAGGCCCGCAAGCAGGCTGACCGATCCGCTCAGCCACCAAGCCACCGCCTTGCTGATGATCAGGACGCTGGCAACGGCCAGTGAAGCTCGCGTCGCCAGCCGCAATAACCGGGCGTGTTCGGGGCTGCTGCTCATGGTGCTTCCTTGTCAGAACGTTGAATGCATCAGGCGGAGGGCACCAGGCCCAGCGACGCCAACTGCTCGGTGCTGCCTTTGTGCTGGATCAGACGCGGATCGTCCAGTGGCAGCGTGCGGCCCAGTTCGGTCTGAATGATGGCCTGCAGCTTGGCATTGTCGACTGTGCCGTCGGTGCGAACCGCAGGTTCGAGCTTCTCGGGATCGATCTGTGCCTGCTTGCCGCTTGGCAGGTAGATCGCGCCGGTGGCGAAGTCGACGCCGAAGGCAATCACGCCGGGGATGATGTAGAACAGCAGACCGATTGCATCGAGGACGACGATTGCCGGGTCCATCCGGCCGCTGCCTTGAATCTGTCCACGCCGGTCAGGATAAAAGATGCTGCCGCAAGCGGTCAGCTGAGTCAGAAGGCTGGCAACCAGAACGCCGCCGATCAAACGCGAAGGAATGCGCATGGGGATCTCCTCAGAGGAAGTCGCAACTATACAAGGCAAATGCCTAATCAATAAGACTATCCGAGTTGCGCGACGGTTCGTTGTCACGGCAAACAAAGCAGCGGCCGCCTCCGTATAATCGGCAGCCTGTTTCTGGAGCCGCCATGAATTCTCTGCCTATTGATGCCGTCTTGCCTGCCTTGCGCCAGGCCCTCGCCGAACGTGACGAAGCCGTGCTTGAAGCGCCACCCGGCGCGGGCAAGACCACGCGCGTGCCGCTCGCTCTGCTGCACGAGCCCTGGCTGCAGGGGCAAAGCATTCTGATGCTCGAACCCAGACGCCTCGCCGCACGGGCCGCAGCCGAGCGGCTGGCTTCGGAGCTTGGGGAGCGCGTGGGGCAGACCGTGGGCTACCGCATCCGGCTCGACAGCAAGGTTGGCCCCGACACGCGCATCGAAGTGGTCACCGAGGGCATTCTCACCCGCCGCCTGCAGGACGATCCTTCGCTTGAGGGCGTGGGCCTGCTGATATTCGATGAATTCCATGAAAGAAGCCTGGACGCTGATCTTGCGCTGGCGCTCAGCCTCAATGGCCGCGCGCTGTTTCGCGATGAGCAAGCGCTGAAGATTCTGTTGATGTCAGCCACGCTCGAAGGCGAGCGGCTGTCGAGCCTGCTCGACGACGCCCCGGTGGTCAGCAGCGAAGGGCGCATGTTTCCGGTGACCATGCAGTGGGGGCGACCTTTTGTGCCGAGCGAATTCATTGAGCCACGGGTGGTGCAGACAGTCCTCGATGCGTTGGGCAATGAGTCAGGCAGCCTGCTGGTGTTCTTGCCCGGGCAAGCAGAAATACGGCGGGTCAATCAGCAGCTGGCCGACGCGCTGGGCGAGCGCAGCGACGTGATGCTGTGTCCGCTGCATGGCGAGCTGGATCTGAACGCCCAGCGCGCAGCCATCGAGCCCGCACCCAAGGGCCTGCGCAAAGTGGTGCTGGCGACCAATATCGCCGAAACCAGCCTGACCATCGACGGCGTGCGTGTGGTGGTCGATGCCGGTCTGGCGCGTGTTCCGCGCTTCGATCCGGGCAGTGGCATGACGCGTCTGGATACCCAGCGCATTTCCCGGGCCAGCGCTACTCAGCGGACGGGCCGGGCAGGGCGTCTGGAGCCGGGCGTGTGTTATCGCCTGTGGTCTGAAGCGCAGCACGATCAGTTGGCGGCCTATGGCACGGCGGAAATCCTTCAGGCCGACCTCGCTGGCCTGGCGCTACAACTGGCGCGCTGGGGCGTAGAGCCTGTCCAGTTGGCCTGGCTGGACACTCCACCGGCGGCGGCCTATGCGCAAGCCCGTGATTTGCTGGCGCGACTCGGTGCGCTGGTTCGCACGTCGGGCGAAGCCTGGAAACTCACCGCCCACGGACAGGCGATGGCGGAATTGCCCGCCCACCCGCGCATCGCTCATTTACTGTTGCGCGGTCAGGAGCTGGGGCTTGGCGCGCTGGCGTGCGACGTCGCGGCGCTGCTGGGGGAACGCGATATTTTGCGCGGTGCCGGCGCCGATCTACACAGCAGGCTGACCCTGCTCGCAGGAACTGAGCGTGCAGCGCGGGGTGCGCAGGGAGGCGTGCAGCGTGCCAGGCAGCTTTCGCGACAATACCGCGGTTACCTCAGACGCCCGCCGGAGCAGGTCGTCGCCGATCCCGATCATCCTCGCTGGCTTGGCGCCTTGCTCGCGCTGGCTTATCCCGACCGGGTTGCCCGGCAGCGACGCGAAGGTGGCGCAGAATACCGTCTGGCCAATGGGCGTGCGGCGCTGTTCGGCGAGCCGGATGCGCTGATGAAAGAGCCGTGGCTGGTGATCGCCGATCTGGGCAGCCGGCAAGGCCAGCGCGAAGAACGGATCTATCTGGCGGCCGAGTTCGATCCTGCGCTGTTCGATTCAGTGCTCGCCGAACAGGTGACTCAGCTCGACCAACTGGACTGGGACGAGCGCGAGGGTGTGTTTCGCGCTGAGCGTCAGCGCAAGGCCGGCGAATTGATCATCAGCCGCGAGCCGCTGACCGGGCTGGATGATTCGGCACGCGGCCAGGCGCTGCTTGCCCTCGTGCGACGCAAGGGGCTGGAAATGCTGCCGTGGACGCCAGAACTGCGGCAATGGCAGGCGCGGGTCGGACTGTTGCGCCAACTCGATCTGGAGAAGCCGGGCACCAGCGAATGGCCGGACGTCAGCGACGAAGCCCTGCTGGAACGCCTGGAACAATGGCTGCTGCCGTATCTGGGAAAGGTCACGCGGTTGAGCCATTTCGGCAACCTCGACTTGTCGTCGATCCTGCATAACCTACTGCCATGGCCGCTGCCGCAGCGCCTGGACGAACAGGCGCCGCATCACCTCAGCGTGCCATCCGGGTCATCGGTGCGCCTGGATTACAGTGAACACCCGCCCATTCTGGCGGTGCGCCTGCAGGAGCTGTTCGGTCTGGCGGACACGCCACGCATCGCCAATGGCCGGCAGATCGTCAAACTGCATCTGCTCTCGCCCGCCCGACGCCCCGTGCAAGTCACCCAGGACCTCGCCAGTTTCTGGCGCAACACCTACGCCGAGGTCAAGAAGGATCTGAAGGGGCGTTATCCCAAACTATTCCATAAGATGGACCCATGGGTTGAATCGCTTAACAAGAGCAGGTTGACAGATAAGGAGTAATTTGAAATTGCTTAACATGTAGGCTTGACTACTCTTCTCAGATGGGGAGGTAGCAATGTCCTATAATAATCCGCTTCACCAAAATCGACTGATTCTCATTCCGCATCTGCGTGACGTCTTCGCCAGTCTGCATGTCTACAAAGCTCCACCCGGGTCGGTCAGCCTGGGGCTCAACGGAGATGACTCCGGATTAGTCTTCCAGCTTGATGAAGTCGGAGGCGGGCATGATCGGGAATTGTTCAACTTCCCTATTCTATTTCATGCGAACGGCGAGCCCTGGCACGAAGCGAACGATTACTTGCTCAGTCTAATGCGTGACAAGTCTCCGCTAAATCGACGTACTGATGACGCTCGACGTCGTGCAAGCAAACTGCTTGATTATCTCCTGTTTTGTGAGGACGAAGGTCTGGATTGGAAAGACTTTTCCGGTGCTCGACCTCCTCATCGCCCAACCTACAAATACTTTTATCACCTGATTAACGATGGCCATCGGAGTAATCAGGTGATTAACCAATATACCTATGCTGTCTATCATTTTTACACGTACGTTTCCGAGCATTGGCACGACCTAGACATGAAGCGGGTCGATACGATCGAGCAGGTGCGTATCGTCTTCCAAGGTTCTAAAGGCACTAAGATCTTAAATACAGAAAAACGCAGTCAAACGCGGCGCACGGCGCCGGTTAGTTCAGTACCGCTAGGTTTCGTTCGGGAGGATGGTGAAGATCTTAGGCCTCTTTCAAATCGTGAGTTGGGTGCGTTTCTTGCCGCCGTTCGCAATGAAAACGACTGGTCTGTGGTTGAGCGCTTAATCTTGATGACCGCGCTCATGACTGGTGCCCGCAAACAAACGGTTCTGACCACGCGCTTGAAGCATTTGAAGGGATTTACAGAGGATAAGCTGCAGTCTGGGGGCGACTATAAATTACATGCCGGCCCCGGTACAGGCATAGATACGAAATACGACAAACCACAGGTTTTGTATGTGCCGAAGCAACTTGCGGAAGAGCTGGTTACTCTGTCTAAAAGCCCGATGATGAAAAAAAGGCGAGAGAAGTTTTTCGCTAAATTAGAAGTCAGTCATCCTGGTCTTTCAATAGCTGAGGATGATATTTATCTATTCCTCTCCGATCAAGGTAATTGCTACTATATGGCGGAAAGTGACCCGCGCTATACAATTGTTAAGTCGCCGCAGACAGGGCAGGTAACTGAAACAATTAAACGTAAGTTGATCACAAAAGACTATGGCGCATTCCCGAAAGACTTCACATATCACTGGCTGCGAGCGACATTTGGATTTCAGCTTTATCAGCGCTTGCAGGTATTGGTTAACGAAGGAACGATGAAGCCGGGTGAAGACATTGACTTTATTCAGAGGCGTATGCATCACGAGTCTAGGGAAACAACGGAAAACTATCTAAAGCTGTTCAAGATGACTCATGAAAAGGTCGTTGCTCAAGAGATATGGGAGAGTAAGTTGTTCAATGGCGGCTATGCGGTGCTTAAAGTGGAGGCGAACGATGAATAGTCGTCAGCAGTTCGAGCATCGTACTGATACGCGGGTTATTACGCTGAGTGAAGTTGCCCAAGAGTTTGCCGAGCCTGAGCGTTTGCGTTTGCAGTTGTCTTCCAGGGTTAGGAAGAAACCTTTTGATATTGGCAGTTTTGCTTATGTCATTCGTGGCAAGAATGACAGCGTGTTTGATGATCGCGGCACGCCGGTGGTTATTGAGTCTTTTGTTGAAAGTCGCCGTGAATTGATTGTGAGACTGCTGGAATCTTTTGTCGGTCAGCGTGGTACGACTGTGCTAACGCGATTAAGAGCTATGGAATATTTTATCGACTGGCTGAACATGTGCGGCTACAGAGAGGTGTTTGCCAGTGCAGGGCATGCCCAGCAAGCCTATTTAGACTTTACTGCGCACCTGAATCATCAAATAGCCCATCAGGTATGGAAGCCCCTCACTGCGAGAAATATTCAGGTGGTTGTTTCTAAGCTTATAGAACACCTTTATCCAGAAGACAGCTACCTTATTCTCGCTGGGGCAGTCACGATCCGTTCCAGAAGTGGTTCGGCTGCAGCCAGCGCTACCCATGTTGAGACATACTGGGATGTTTGCTTGGCAATTGCGCAGCAATGTAGTGCTTTCGTCCTGAACAACCAGCCCTATCCTTTCGTCGTGACTTGCAGGGACTATGAGGTGGTTGTGTTTCCATCGAATCAAGGGAGTGTCGGTCCATTCAGACAATCGCTGCCTTTATATAATGCCGTCGAGCGACGAATTGCGACGGTCGAAGAGTTCCAGGAAACTGTTGAAAAAATGGGCCGAACGCGACCTGTTAAATCAGTAGCAGAGCGCGCGCTTTCAAAGGCGAAGGCGAACTTGAATGCGGCTAACGAAGACAATCGCTGCAGATTTCGACTTCAAGTGGCGGGGCTGGCCGCGAAAGCCTATGCGAGCCTTTTCGTGATGATTACGGGCGCCACGCCAGCAGAATTTCAGCAGTTTAGCTATGCAGACGCTCTAGACGTTGCGAAATCGCCAATCAAGAAAGAGTTGTCGGCTGTGAAATTCCGGGCGGGCGGGAAGGCGACCCGCTACAACATCGGGAGGTACTCGGGTTTGCCGCTACTCAAGGAGTACCTGAAGCTTCGTGAGTGGATTCTGAATGGCGCATCGCAAGAGGCTCTATTCTTTTCCATGCCCGCGAGTGGCAAACTCGCAAGCGCCGATCCTGAGTTTCCGGATATTAAGTTATCCGGGGCGTTGTCTAGTTTCTTTGCGAGCATCAGCGGTATCTTCCTTGACCCCAAAGTGCCAAGACTCTCGCCACGCAAAATGCGTAAGTGTAAGAGTCTTGGGATGCACACTGCGGGCGTATCGCCGTCCGCAGTAGCGACTGCCTTGAATCACAGCGGAGCCGTCAATCTTTCGACTTATTCGGAGGCTACGCCCGAGCAGCAAGAAGCTGAGCTCGGGCAGTTCTGGAGGTCCGTACACCATGCTGCTCAGGTCGTGCGTGAGCGCAGCCAGAGGCCCGTAGAAAACGTAATAGCGACTGGAGCGGGTCACTGTAACGGGTTCAATCATCCGATCCCTTCACGAGGTTTGGGCTCTGCGTCAATTGAACCGAATTGCCGCAGCCAATACGGCTGCTTGTACTGCGAGCACTTTATCTGCCACAGCGATGAGGAAGACCTACACAAGCTTGTAAGCTTGCAGTATGTGATCAATGCGGTGCGTAAAACAGCGCGCGATACCGCCCATGCAGAAGCTCTCTACAAAGAACTGTCGATCCGAATCGAGTTCATCCTTGAAGCGCTTGGCGAACATTCGGATGCGGTTAAGCGACTGGTCGAAACGATTAAGGTCAAAGTGTTTGAATACGGTGAGCTCACGCTATTCTGGGAAAAACGCTTGAGTCGGTATGAGAAAATGGGGGTGGTATTTTGAACACTGTTGTTCAGTCAATTGGAAGTCTTTTTTCCAGCGGCCAGTTTCTGCCTGCCAGTGAGCCGGATAAGGCGCCGCAATTCTATGGCAAGCCAGCATCCGGTTTTGTCCTCTGTCGTGATGAGTACGGTAATGCCACGGCGGTGTACGGTGAGTCTGTGTGGGACTTTAACCCATACCGGCTCAGTGCAAGGAAAATCAACAAGATCCGGTTTGATATGGTGTTCGATGTACCAGAACAGTCGCAGCAAGTGCTTATTGAAGAAGTTAAACATATGTTGTACTGCCTGATCTATTTTGCAGGTGGTGGGCGACTCGGTAAACTGAGTGTAAGCACATTGAATCAGTATTGGAGGGTTCTGCGTCTCGCTATACGTTTCTGCGATGAGCAAAAGCAGAAGCCCATGGTCGGCGTGTTATCCTTAAAGCAGCTCTTTACCGTACCAGTCTACCTGATGGCTTTCATAGGTCAGGCTAGCTTTAGTAAAAAAGTTCTTGCTGGGATTCTGCAAGGTTTGGCGAGGGTGAGCGAAGCTCGGCTGGGTTATATCTCACTCAATCCCGCCAGCGTCGGCCGCGATAGGCCCGACAGCAAACAGCATCCCGTCATCCCGACGCGAATCTATTTGAACCTCATTAATCTTATTGGCGACCTGCTCGATCAACTTTATGTAGGCGTTGGGCTTTTCGAATCTTTTATCGTCTGTTTCGCCGATGAGCATTACGGCATTAGTCATCATGATCAGAAATGTAGAAAGCTCGGTGGTAAGGCACACTGGCGGCCCGACATGGGACAAGCGATCAACAACCACTGTCTGACCTCAGTGTTTGCCGGTGAGTTTGAGTGCCCTCATAAGAGAAACCTGCAACGGGTCTTGATCCAGATGCAGTACGTCGTGAAAACGGTGATCCACCTCTATACTGGCATGCGTGATCAAGAGGTAATGCGAATGCCCTATCACTGTTTATCAGACCAAGTCATCCGGCCGAAGGTCGTCGATGATCAAGGCATTGAACGCGATAAGCCGCAGTCAGTAAACGTGCTCTCCACGACCACGAAGTTCACCGGTTACAAGAAAGTAGGCGCATGGTTTGCCCCGGGGGAGGTCGTCAGGGCGGTCGAAGTTGCCCAAGCGATTTGTCGCGGACTCGCCAAGCTCTACAAAATTGAGTTGGATGCCCGCTGCCCCCTATTTCTCAATCCCTCTATTGTTGGTTTTTCGCGGAGCAGTACCGAGGTTAGCGTGACGGATTTTCCGAGTAGAACGACAGAAGGAACTGCTTTGCACGGACTGTCGATCCGGGAAGAGGACTTGCAAGAACTGGCGCAGAGCGACCCTTCTCGCGATTTTTATAATGAGCCAGAGTTTGCTGTGGGACAGGCTTGGCCGCTAACCAGTCATCAGTATCGTCGCTCACTGGCATTCTATGGCAGCAGCAGCGGGTTTCTTTCGTTGCCGACGCTGCGGGTGCAGTTCAAACAAATGACGAATGAGATGGCGCGCTATTATAGCAACCACTACGAAAATCTGCGTACCATTTTTGGCTACTATGACGACGAGAAAAAAGACTTCGTTCTCCCGAGTAACCACTTCGCCCTCGAGTATCAGACGGCCATACCTATGTCGGTGGCGAACCAGTTGATTGCCGATCTTCTGTTTAATGAAGAGCCGCTGTTCGGCGGCACTGGCTCATACATGGAGAAACAGAAAGAGCGGGTCAAAGCGGGTGAGATTCAGATTGAAGATGTGCGCGCTGACACCGAAAAAAGGGTAATAAGCGGTGCAGTTAACTACCGTCCGACACTGCTTGGTGGTTGTACCAAGGCTGGCCGCTGCGACTCATTTTTGCTCGGTGACTACTCGGAATGCCTATCATGTGAGGGTGCGATCATAAAGCCCGACAAGGTTAATGCGGCGATTGCCGATGCGAAAGATGAGTTGTGCAGTTACGCGGCAGACTCGGGCGAATATCAAATTCTGGAGGGTGATATTGAGCGTTTGACTGCTTTTAAAGCTCGTTTGATTGACTCAGTGGAGGTTGAATGATGAAGTCTGGAGTCGGAGTAGGCAAGGGGTTGTACGCTTGTGAGGAAGCCTTGCAGCGTCTCTTGGCTGGAAATCCTGTTGTGCCCGAGCATGTTGGTTTAGATCTGTCGAAACTCACCGCCAGCATAGTAAGTCACGAAGCTGGTTTCGATCGTGGTTATCTGAAAAAGTCTCGAAAAGCTCATTTGCCTATACTCGCTAAGATCGAAGCCTCGCGTACTGAAGTCTACAAGGATCGTAACGCTTCAATTGGTAAAAACATCAAACAATTGGAAGATAAGGTAATGCTTTTAGAAAAAGAGTTGGCGATGGTCAGTTCGCAGCGTGATCGAGTGCTCACGCAGAACCTTCAGCTATGGGCGCGCGTCAGAGAGCTGGAGGTAAGCGAGCGTCAAAACAAGTCGCGCCAGGTTCAGTTGCATCATTAATGGACCCGGCGTCGCCGGCAGCGTCACATGCGCCAGAAAAATCTCCAACTGGTTGGACTGATAATCAACTGGAGCTAGCAGCACTAGTAATATCGAGCCTTCTTGAACACCATGACCAATCAGAAAGGATGCAGCTCTGACGCCTGAGGCGGTTGGCCTGATGGTTCGCATGCAAGCACAGCTGCGATGCGATACAGCTTCTCGACGGTATGTTTACCTCGCCACGCTCGATCCGGCCTACATAGCTGCGGTCGATATTGCAGACCAGCGCCAGTGCATCCTGAGAAATTTGGCAGGCTTTTCTCCCCGTTCGGAGTGTCTCCCTAACGCTTTCGCCAACTTATCCATGACCGTCTCAATTCTGCTGAGGCGGCACTATCCTGCGTTTGCGGACATACGAGCCACTGACTATAGTCCGCATTTTTGGATGTTCGCTGCTTTGGTGACTCATTGAAATCAGGCTCGATCGGCTTTGACAGCCGTCTGTATTAACTGCTTCGTGAGTAAACGCTTACATGAGTCACGACTCGTGAACTGCGGGATCCTCACGCCAAGCGTTTGGATGGCCTAGGTTTTGGTATCATCGACGTGCGCCGCTACCCTATATTTTTCGCGAAGGGTCGAAATGGTACTCTAGCCCGGAGCGGTGAATGGTCGATTCTCGTAGTTTTAAAGAATCTGAGAACTGCTCCGGAAGCCTGGCTCGTAGAAAGTCTTGGGGTTTAGGGCTTGGTGTTTTAGTGGCTGCTTGTCCCTTTTTCATTATCCACTCCTAGATAATCAATGGCATCCCACGACTACGCTCAGCGTCCTGGCTTTGCGTAATACGGGGCGATGTGGTCGTGAAGGTGCAGCTCAATGTGCCACGGGACGTCCGCATAGTAATGGCGAGCGGTCGATTTTGACGTCAGCCATTGGTCTTAATGGCTGGTGATTTGCTCAAGCTCGGACGCCGTTTGTGCGGACCGCCAAAAATTGCAGCTGAAGTTATTCAGGCCTCCGCCGTGGCTGCTCGGTCTAACCGTGAACATCTCAGGTACAGCACCGCCATCGCCACCTTTGCGAAAAAACTCTCTCAGGGAGAATAGAGCCTGCATCTTCAGACGCTCCCATTCTTCGTGCAGGCGACTTTCCAGAGCCCTCGCGACCTGGGCAGCGCTGGGCTTACGTCAGGACGATAGCTGGGCATAGTCGGGCAGAGGCGAGAAATCGTAGGCGAAGGTCAGTTGCCCATATTTCCAGTCAGCAGAATGAGACGCTCGCCAGCGGAATGGCACCCGCACTGAGAGCCGCTTGCTGAGATGGTATGGCGGGAGGATCTGATCATCGATGAAAAAAGCTCCCCCTCTTGGCGCTCAACTTCGAGCCGCCCTTCATTTCCTGCACGGCGTGGACGAGGTCACTGCCGGCACGTAGCGCATCCTGCCGAGTGCGTTCGCGTTTAGCATGGGCTTTGGCCTGGCTGTACTCAGCGATCGTTTGTTCGAACCGCTGGAGCTTGGTAGCCACGTAAGGTCCACAGCTATTGAGACCAAGGCGATGCACGGGGCCTACACACTCTTTTTCTAAGCACTTTCGCACCGCTGCCCGAAGCGGGGTCTCATCAACCTCGCTGATCGCAGACTGCTGATCACTGGGCAAGTTAATGTACGTCATAACCAAAACCATCTTGTTTGATAACCTTGGCTACCGCCTGGTCTCCGCCCAGGGCCAGAGCAGGATGATATCCTATAGCATGGCGGCATGGGCTAGGCGAGGCTCTCTCCGGGACCAACCGCCATCTCAGAGCATGAAGATTTTCTCAAGGCCTTGATCTCGTCCTTTACCTTTTTTAACAGGGCATCTGCGTCGCCATCAAGGCCGACCTGCATAACGATTATCAATGTTGCTGGATTGACCCCAAGCCGTTCAGCGAACTCCTCCATTTTCTCAATGGTTGGACTGCGGATTCCACGCTCGACTGTGGAGACGAATGATTGACTCGCACCAAGCTGCTCCTGCGATATCTCTTTTCGTGATCGCACCTCTCTGAGTGCAGACCCAAACGCCAGTTTGCGTTCCATTTGCTTATCCACAAAAGGAACGATGGAGCCTTATCAGTGACGTAGGCACTATGCTGTATGCAGCATATATGGCAAAATTATGCTCCACTCCATATCAATCACTCCGTCACGCGTTCGCCTGCCGTTTTAGATGAGAGCAAAGCTAGTGCTTGTTTCAGACTCCCAAGAAGAAATCATCACGCTATTCGGGGATGGTGTAGCAATTGATCTACATTCTTGATCCTACAGAGCAGACGGTGTTCACAAGGTCGCATTGCGAATTAGAAGGCTTAGGCTTTTTGCTCACAATCACCTCTGCCCGAACGGGGGAAAGTGACCGCGCAGCGATGGTGAGCTGTGCGTATGAACTTCAGCACTATATGACTGCCGCACCCGACGTTGAGATCAGTCACGTGCAGATGCTATGCCCGCCAGCCCTGACTCGTTCCGACAAATGGAGCTTGGTGGAGCTTGACCAAATCACTTGTTATCAAGGCATCACAACCGAAGAAAGTGCCGTGGTGTATCGCACGGCGCAGGGCATTTACAAAATTGGGGCGCTCGACCTCCGGATGAAGAAAACATCGAAGGTATGGTTCTCGAAAAAGCGCTTGGCAAACCATCAACCACGGATCTCGGAGTCACATCGCGCGGTTGCAGGCCCTAGGATGTATGCGCCCCTCTATTTGAAGACATCATCTACATCAGATGTGAGTTTTAAGTGAGACCCAGCACCGTTTGATCCCCACGGCTCAGCCTCTGAGGACTTCTGATGTCAGATTTCGATTATGCAGCACGGGCCCTATCGAATGCTCGCGAGGTCGTAGTTTTCACGGGAGCAGGCATTTCGGTCGAGAGCGGCATTGCCACCTACCGTGACCCGTTGACCGGGATTTGGGCGCAGCATGACCCGCGGGATTTAGAAACGGCGAACGCTTTTCGCAAAAATCCACCGTTCGTGTGGGGATGGTATCTATGGCGACGGCAGCAGGTTACCAATGCCCCACCAAACGCTGCCCATCTTGCCGTCGGCCAATTAGCAGCCACAGGCCGAAAACTCTCTGTCATCACGCAGAACGTTGATAATTTGCATGAGCGAGCCGGCTCTGTCGATGTACTGCATCTGCACGGCAGCCTGTGTACGCCAAAGTGCTTTGCGTGCCATCGACCAGGAACACTGCCCGAGCATCAAATACCCATCCCATCCGAAGGAGCACTGATCGAGCCGCCGCGCTGTGGAAGGTGCAGTGGAAAACTAAGGCCCAACGTCGTTTGGTACGGCGAGGATTTGCCGTCAGACGTTTGGAAATCGGCGGTCGCATTGGTAAAAAACTGCGACGTGCTGATCTCCGTAGGCACATCCGGGATCGTCACTCCTGCGGCTGACATCCCGCGGCTTGCGTTGTCATCTGGCGCAACCGTCATTCACGTCAACACGGAGGATGTCAGTACCGCCGAGCCGAATGAGCTAATGCTCATCGGGAAAGCCACCGAGGTCCTGCCGAAGCTTATTGCCCTAGTCCCTCGAGCGGAGCAACCGCAGTGACCACACCCGACGAGCGGACACTTAGCGTAATTGAAACGGGCAGTTTCTTGGCGATGCTTTCGCGAGATAGATCATTACCCGACAACGTCCGGGATCAAGCCAAACAACTCCTCCGCCACTACCCCACTCCACAAGCCGTGAGACTGGCTGGACGATGCGAGGCGATCAGGCAGGATGAAATTTCGAGGCTTCCTGTAAGCCCTCAAACTCTGCATCCAGCATTGGCGACTTGGCCTCTTCTCGAACCATTTTTCTGTGATCCAACGGAGCGCGATACGCCGGAGCCCATTGCTCCACCGGCTTCGGTCTTTGTGCCCAAGTTGCAGCCCATCTCCGGCACAGAAGGAGTGCGCTTGGCGGTCGATCTTCAAATATTGGGGCACGCGCACTCGACAGGGGTTGGTTGCTTGAGTGTCGAGTATCGCTGCTTCACATCAGCCAGAGCGGCGGTTCTCTCACGCGCTACTGTGGTGCTGGGATCTCGAGCAAGGGCAAGCACCTGGTTTGAGAGTCGTATCCGAAGTCTGAATAGGCGAGAGCCCTGCACGCTGATGGGCGACCCCCACGAATTCAAAGAGGTCATGTACGTTTTGATGCGTATCGAATACGGCATGTACCAATGAGGTGTATCTCGCTTGGAACGATCTGAGCAGGTCGTGAGTATCGCCGAAGGGAGTAATTCAATGCCTACTAACAGAATCAAGGTCAGCCGATCCACACCGAGCGATGTCTTAGCACCTGAAGGACAAGGCACTATCCGGTTAACCATCGATCTTGATGGCCGATACTCCTCATCTGCAATGGAGGCATACCTTGACGCTATCGACATCCTGAACCGGGTCATACCTGCGCCAACACAGCCTTCATGTGAAGAAGAGGACGAACCTCCATCCCTCTCAGAGGGCACTGGGAATGCAAGATCGCTGTTGACACTGGCGAAGATGCTCTCCCAGACGCTGGATACAATCATCACCAGTGGCGACTGGCTTACCGTCCATGATCTGGCAGCACTCGCCGGTGCCGGGCCGCTGGAGTTCGGTCAGCGGCTGGCTCTATGGGAAGCGGACGGACGGATTTTCAGCTTCAACCACAAAGGGGTCCAGTTGTTCCCAAGCTACGCCCTTGACCCTGCCTGCTCGTATGAGCCAGTTGAGAGATTGAGTGAAATCATCACTGTCCTTGCCACTAAGAAGGATGGGTGGTCGATGGCTTGCTGGTTTGGATACACCAACAGCTATCTAGGAGGCAAGGCTCCTAAAACTTTGCTCAACTCAGAGCCCGATAAAGTCCTTGATGCGGCCCGCCATGCAGTCTTAGGGATCATTCACGGCTAGCGGAAGAGGTGTCTGAACCAAGATACGCATCTCTCCCACGAAGACTTCGGTTTTTCCAAATGAACAGGGCGACTTCAGATTGGCCGGGCTTCATTGAAGGCTATGTCAACAAATGACACTGGCACCTTATGTCACCGAGGATAGAGCTCCAGAGGAGCTCAAGAAGGCCGTTGCAGAGCTTATCGAGCTCGACGCTGCGCTGAACGCCAATATCCCCAGATCGCTACGCGCTCCAATGATCCATCTGCAACGTCAGGTGAATTCGTACTACAGCAACAAGATCGAGGGAAACCTGGCGTCGCCTGCCGATGTACTGCGTGCTCGGATGAGCCCAGCAGACGATGAAGCAGCGCGGGATTTACTGGAAATCAAACGTCACATCGAAGCTCAGGCTCGGCTCTCCGACGACCCGATCGATGCATCGGAAATCACCACCCGTGAATCGATCAGCCGCTTCCATCGTGAGCTTTACAGAGGGCTTTCCGAGAAACATCTGTACATCAAGGTCGACGCTTGCGGCGAAACCACACAACTGATACCTGGAGAAATTCGAATTCGGGGTGTGAGCGTAGGGCATCACATTCCGCCTTCGGCAGAACGGATCGGGTCTTTCCTGACCTGGTTTGAAAATGCTTATCGGCTGAATCGGCTACATGGTCTGGCACCGCTGATGGCTGCAGCGGGTGCGCACCATCGCCTTGCCTGGTTGCACCCATTTATCGATGGAAACGGAAGGACAGGCCGACTGTTCACTGATGAATATCTCAAAGCTGGCGGCCTAAAGAGCTACGGATTGTGGACGATGAATCGCGGATTTGGCCGTGATGTCGATGCTTATTACAGCGCCCTAAAAGCTGCCGACCATGTCCGGAAAGGCGATCTGGACGGGCGTGGCGAGCTTTCCGACAGCGGCTTGCTCAAATTCACCGAGTATTTCATCACGACGGCACTGGATCAGGTGCGCTTTGTCAGCGCGCTTCTAGAGCCTCGCACGCTTACCCGCCGTGTCGACCACTACTTTCAAATGCGTCATCAGTCCGCGCTTCCAACGGCAAGTGGGCTAGCGCTACCAATACTGCGTATCGAAGCTCTGTATGTCTACCGCAGTCTGCTTGAGCGCAGCTCGATGGGTTATCTAGAGATCCAAGCCAGGATGGGGCTCGGCGAATCCACAACACACGACTTGCTCAGCCAGATGAGCAGCGAGGGTCAGGTCGCCATAGACGAGCATGGGCGAGTTTCGATCAAGCTGCCTTGGCACTTTACCATGACCATATTCCCCGGTCTGTTTGACTCATCCCAACCGGCAGGATATGGATAAATCAGCGTTCTATCTAGGACACACTCACCATAAGTCAGACACGCCGCGAAATTTGCCGGCTGCAGGGAGAATAATTGTTTGCGAAAATTCCTCCGACACTGCAATCGCGCCATTGATCTGTTCCCTGCGGGTAACGGGTTGAGCAAATGCGGGCCCCTTTGCATCGATATCCATCGGCCCCATCAGCTTGATCAAATGGAGGAGCCCACGAGCTTTCTAATTTTTACCCTGCTTCTGGCAAGATTTTTTTAACCGAGCCAAGATTTTTTTAAAATAGGACCCAAGCACTCAGAAAAAATTAACGACAGTGGAAGCAACCACCATTTTTGGGGCTATCTGCTTATCGGCGAGACGGGGTATCACTGCGCACGAGGCTGAGGGTGGATCGATAATGCAAGCTGCGAAAAGCGGAACAGGGGGGCGTTATCATCTTTGATCATGGCCATTTCCATCGGTTGAATTGTTCGGCCCTACCTTACCCTGTTAACCTGACCAGCTCTGCAATCCAGGGCAGGCACTCAATCGAGTGCTTCATCAGCCTTGGTCCAATCATGAGCAGAAGTCGACGCAGGACTCCGGTTTGCGGCATCACCACAGCGGTCAGCGAACGTTTCGACAAGCAATCTTGGCACAGACGCTATCGTAAGGCTGTCCGTCAGCGACTCCTGGACGATCCCAATGCCGAACCTCCTCACCTGCGCGAATTCTTCAATCCCTGGTGCATGCGAAAGGATGGCAAGCGCTATTACGGGGCGAATCGGCTGGGGGAAAAGTTTCTGAGAAAATAACGCCTTTAGCGGTTTAGCTTACCGGTGAACCTACCGAACCACGCAGTCAGTATTCGGGAGCATGAGTACCATGAAAACGTCATTTAAGGTTGTCATTGAGGATTGGAATGGAGATGGTGCGATTCGCATCCCTGACGAGGCTCTCCAAGAGTTTGGACTGGACGTAGGCGACTCGGTTTATCTTCTCGAAGAGCTCATCGGGAACACAAGGTGCCTGGTGCTTTCGAAGACACCCAAGTTACCCGATAGGATTGATGAACTGGTGGAAGCTTGGGACAGGAGAGATCCAGGGCTTGAATGAAGGCTACTTCGCGTGGAGTTCAGCAAACTAGTTTAGGGAGCACATCGACCGTGCCGCGTGCGATTGAACAAAGGGAGGCATCGGCATCCTAGTGTCTGCCGATGGCTCCTTTCTGGGATACTGCGTTCCAGACGATCAATTACAACCGACGCGCCTTGTTCTCAAAGCCGGAAGCCTTTCGACCCTGCAGTGATTGGTGATGAGATCAAGCCCGAGTATTACTGAAATTCGTCCCTAACCAGACGCGTACGCGGTTCGACAGCGCCTTGTCCTATGTGCGCGCTGTCGAACTGAAACCGTCGTTGGCAGATGATGCGAATGACGATTTAGCTACCAGATGCGGGACGAGATACTGCCTGACGATCTGGGACGCCATAAATCAAAGGCTGCTTGGTCCCTTGAGCCGTGTTCGGCCGCTTATTCATTGTTAATCCTTCCGAGGTCATCACCAACTGAGAAGCGGCAGATCGACCGAGTTCACGCCAAGCCCAGTTGCACCTGCAGTAGTAAGGTGGGGGAAAAGTTGATATTGCTCTTTCGCTGTATCGGTATAGGATTGGTGCGCATGATAAACTACCAATACAAGAAACCGGGTACTCCGCGATTTCGCATTTTTTAGCATTCAGTGCCCTATGCACCGCTGCCTGGTCCCAAGCCAATTTTACAAGTCAGATATGCATTTCTGGTAACTGGCCGGATTGGACTTTGTTCGGAAGGGACACGATCCGACCTTTAATCACTGGATTATTCCATGCGCTGACATTGTAAGCACGTTTTGGCTCAGTAGGCTTACCATGGCGCTCGGCATAGCGTTGCGCGCACAACGTTGCGAACTAATCCAGCATATCGAACTCTAGATCGTAACCCGCTCTGTTGAGCACCTCACGATCCCAGCAAAGCCCCTCGAATCGCCCCTCCATGTCTGCCTCGGCATCGACGAGGATATTATCGCGCACCCCGCGACGTACCAGACTGATCAGCCCGAGATTGTCAGATCCACCGCCATCGCTCGGCCGGATAGCTCCGACATCGTCTCCAAACTTATGCTCATCAACAGTTACGCCCCACCGAGCCGCAGGGACCGCAGTGCTTATCCACTGTAACTGACGCCAATGGCTAGTCCCAAACCCTGAAAATCGGCGGCTGCAGAAGCACGAACCGAGGCTGGAATCTCGGGTAAAATGTCGAGATATTTTGAGGTGGATAGGTAGCCCGAAACTTAAGAGCCATAGCTTAAGGGTGTAAGCTCAAAGATGCTCTTCTCATCTGGGTCCATCTGTTTGGGTAGTACGGTGGTATTAATAATCCAAAGAGGCAACGGCTGCGAGGTGTGTCGCAGTTTATTATCTAACTCTCGGATCTTCGCCCAGGTGTGTTCGCCCGGCTTGATGTATAGTCCTCCAAATATGTCTTGTTCGGCATTCGCATAGCGCACTTCTTCCTTGGAATTCTGAACTCTAGGCGAAGGTGTGATGGCCCAAGTCCGTGAGATTCCCTCTTCGTAGCGCTTTCCTAGATATCCGTCTGGTACGAAAGGGAAGCGCAAGATTTCCAAGAATGATGCGATGAAAACCGGTATGGCACTAGCGGGTCGATAGCTGCCCTAAGCTCTCCGCCTTAGACCCGCTCAACTTGAAGACGGGCCTCAGAGGCGAAAGTGCGACTCACCCTCTCGCGCGATCTAGGATGTGGTGCAGCGCAACCCACGGATGCTTGGCGTGCTCATCGATAGCCTCGCATGTGGGTGCATGTGAAAACAGACTTTCACAATCCTCCAGCGCCTGGCTTTCAAGACAGCAAGTACATACCGCTCGTCCAGCGACGATCATCCATCCGGCACTCCATTTCTCAATCTCTCGCTCACTGTCCATATCCCGACTCCTTCCGTGCTTTGACGAGCTGACGATACATTCGCTTCCGCCGCTTTGATACGCTCGGAACCATGCCCTCATCTGGGGGAAATCCTGCTGATGTGATTGCCGACTACACTGCTGGAGTGGTGCGTTGATGGGCGTCTGCAATCGGCCAGAAGCGGCCACAGGCCCGTTTCACGCGTTTTGACTAAGCGACCGAGCACGATGCAGCGCCCTCTTGCCACCTTTCTTCCAAAGAGATGGCGATAGATCGTATTGAGCATTGCCACATATCAACCTCGCTCTGAGTTGCTCAGAACGACTTAAGCTCACCTACCCAGCATGCAAAACGGCCCCGTTCAAGAACGGTCTCTGCAACACAGTGGAGACACAGTTGAGTTGCTTACGACAAGGGCAGGCATGGCATACGATTTATCCAAGCCTCGGATCATGGGCAGCTAGTCAATTCGAAAAGGGCTCTGGCGAGCGGTGAACGCGCCGATTGCCGCAGCCAAATCAGTCCCACCTCTCGCGAAGGGCACGGACCCGGAAGCCTCCAGCGCTTAGTGCGGGTGTCAGGCGGACCCATCACCGGCCAGTCTGGAAGAATCGACACGCCAAACCCTTCCGCGACCAACTGAGCAATGTGCTCGATACCGTCCAACTCGAAAAGTACCTTTGGCTGAATATTGTGGCTGCGCAAGTAATCATCGGCCATCCGGCCAGCGACCACGTTTCTGTCGTACTGGATGAAGTGCTCCCTTGACGCCGTGTGCAGGGGGTCATGGACTTTCATTTCCGATGGAGTGAGCAGGATCAGCGGCTCCTCTCTGAGAGATTGCCAAGCGAATGTCTTGTCCAGTGGGAAGGAGGGATGGACTATGATGGCCGCATCCAGTTGCCCAGACATAACTCTTTGCAGAAGCGTTGCGGACGTCCCAGGTTCGATGAATATCTGCGTCGCAGGATAGGCACCCATCCATCGCCGAAGGATAGCGGGAAGCAACCCCATTAATGCGGTGGGCGTAGCGCCTAACAGCAACGGCCCTGCAGGTAATGCAGTATCGGACGCAGCGGAACGCAAATCTCTCACCCCTCGAAGGATATCTCGCGCCTGTTCGACGATTCGAGCACCTACGACTGTTGGCTTCACTGTTCGGCCAACACGCATGAGCAGTTCACAGCCAATATCGACTTCCAGCGCCTTCATTTGTTGAGTAATGGTTGTAGGCGCCAGATTCAGTCTGCGTGCAGCGCCGGCGATCGAGCCGCTTTCAACCACAGCGACGAAGCTATTGAGAAATTTTGTATCCATTCGACGTATCTTACGTTATCTGAACGCGGTAACTACGGGTTTTTTGGATTTCAAAGGGGAGGCACAGTGTCCGGACTGCACCCACCGAAGAGTCTGAGGAAACATTGTGGCGACCATCCAATCCGTCGAAGTCTGCGTTGCTCGCATCCCACTGGATAAAGTGACCTATCTTTCAAACCGTACCGTGGTCGATCGTCACTACGGCCTGGTCAAGATTCGCAGTACCGATGGCGTGGAAGGCATCGGGTTCTGCTATGTCGGGAATGCTGCTGGCGAGCTCTTTCGCGTGGCAGTGGAGCACTTGCTGGCACCGGTAATTCTTGGCCGGGAATCCCTGGCGGTCGAAGGTTTGTGGCAGGAAATGTACCAGGAAGCGCTGCTGCAGGGTCGCATGGGCACCGTCATGCGAGCCCTCAGCGCATTGGACATCGCACTTTGGGACCTGAATGCCCGAACGGTCAATCTGCCTTTGCACAAATATCTGGGGGCCGTTGACCTGGAAACCGTGCCTGCATACGCCAGTGGTGGGTATTACGTCGACGGCAAGACCGCAGGCGACCTTGGCGACGAGATGGCGAGTTATGTAGATCAGGGGTTCAAGGCCGTCAAAATGAAAACGGGTCGCTGGAACCCGGCAGGTGAAGAGTCACGAGTAAAGGCTGCTCGCGAAGCGATTGGCCCCAACGTTGAACTGATGCTCGACTGCAATAATGGATGGATCGACACCGTTCAAGCGATGCAGTACCTGCAACGCTTCGAGCAGTATGACCCTTATTTCATCGAAGAGCCCTTCAGTCCGGACGACATCGAAAGTCATGCTCGCCTGGCAAAACTAACCCGAATCCCTGTAGCAACGGCCGAAATTGGTTACGGTCGCTGGTACCACAAACAACTGTTGGACATGGGGGGTGCCTCCATTCTTCAAACTGACGCTGCGGTGTGCGGTGGCATTACTGAATGGCGCCGAATCGCGGCAATGGCCTCAGGCTATGCCATCCAAATGTGCCCGCACTGGTTCCATGATGTACACGCTCCGTTGGTAGCCGCTACCCAGAATGCTCGATACGTCGAATTTTTCTGGGACGACCAAGTGCTGAACTTCCGGCGATTGCTGGATCGTCAGATGACGCAAAAGGACGGACGCGTCGTGCTTCACCAATCGCCGGGGTTAGGCTTCAATTTCGACGAATCCCAAGTTGCCAAATATGGCCGCTGGACCACGGTTTCCCGATAAGCGCCGATACTACGAGCACATTATGTCCTTACCAAACGTACTCCAGGTCGGCGAATTTCCTACTGCTCAACAACAGGTCATTGACCGAGAGCTAAATCGATATTCGGTAGAGGATCTGCAGCGAAATCCGGCTCTGTCCGAAAACATAGTGGCAGTCTTGACGCGTAGCAGTTACCAACTCCCTGTTGAGTTAATCGGACTGCCAAAACTTCGGATAATTTCGACGTCGGGAGTGGGTTTTGACGGCATCCCTCTCGAAGCGGCGCGCGACGCCGGCGTGGTAGTGACCAATACACCTGGTGTCTTGGACGCGGCCGTGTGTGAACTTGCAATTGGGCTACTGTTATCGCTTTTACGGCGTATACCGACCGCTGACCGATTCGTCAGAAGCGGAACATGGGAAACCCAAAACTTCCCATTGACGCTAAGTCTGGCAGGGAAAAAAGCAGGCATTGTAGGGCTCGGCCGTATTGGCCAAGGCATAGCGCGCCGTTTAGCTGCATTCGATGTAGATATTGCCTACTGTGGAGAACAGATCAGCAATTCGCCCTACACCTTCATGGATAATCTACAGAGGCTCGCGACGTTCGCTGACATTCTCATATTAAGCTGCCCGGGAGGTGAAGATACTCGTCATCTCATCGATAGTGCGGTGCTTTCTTGCCTAGGCAGCAATGGCATGTTGATTAATGTTTCACGAGGCACTGTTGTATGTGAGGCTGACCTAATTGATGCATTGGAAAGTCATACCATACGAGGCGCCGCGCTGGATGTTTTCGAGAAAGAGCCACTTCTCGGTTCCAAGCTAGCCGCGATGGACAATGTGGTTCTTACCCCGCATGTGGGCTCTGCGACTGAAGAAACCAGACATGCCATGCTCCGCCTTGCGTTGGATAACATCCATAGGGTGCTCGCCGGTCAAGATCCACTGACCCCAGTAAAGTAACTTCAAACTCCGGCTTAGTAATCAATCACTCCTCACCCGTAAAGAGGCTACCACTTATAACTACTATTTACTCTGCATGATTAACTGTTCCAACGGCATCCCACAACGTCCATAAGAGAAATGCCCATGACCATCGGATTTAGAGTTCTCAAAGCACAACGCAAAATCGCTGCAGACTGGGTCGCGCGATACCGCGAGATTCCGGTCGCCAATGTCAGCGACTCCATGAACCGGATGACCGCTGGCGGTTCACGGTTGCGTCCCATGCACCGCAAAGGTGTGCTCGCCGGCCCTGCGCTAACAGTCAAGACGCGCCCGGGCGACAACCTCATGCTGCACTATGCCTTGAACATAGCCGAGCCAGGCGACGTCATCGTGGTAGATGCCGGCGGGGATCTGACGAATGCCCAACTCGGCGAGATAATGGCGGCCTATGCGGTCAAGCGCGGTGTCGCCGGTATTATTGTCAATGGAGCCATTCGCGATGTCGCCAGCATTGCTGCAGGAGACTTCCCACTATTTGCCGCCGGCGTTTCGCACCGAGGCCCTTACAGGGATGGCCCCGGCGAGATCAACGTGCCCATCGCTATCGACGGCATGGTTATTGAGCCGGGAGACTTGGTGATGGGTGATGAGGACGGCGTGCTGTGCGTTCCATTCGATCAAGTGGCTGAAGTCTATGACCGCGCAGCCGCCAAGCATGCCGCCGAAGAAAAGCAGATGAGGCAGATCGCTGAAGGTACAAACGATCGCAGTTGGGTATTGGCTGCTCTCAGGCAAAAGGGCTGCGCATTACCCTAGTGTCGCTCCGTGAGTAAATAGGCAGCTACGCGCTGCCCTTTACTCGGCCCGCTCTGTTTTAGATCGCCCGAACCGAGGCATGCCGTTGGACTGGAGTCGGTATATCGTAAGCGTCTGCGCAACACCCCTTGTTCGTTAAATGCCAGAAAATGTGCGTATGCAACCAGATCAATCGCCGAGCGCCTTAAAAAACCATCATGGTGGGTTAGCTCCCAAAGCTTTAGTGCTAAGCAAGCGTACACCTAAGCCGAAGAAAATCGCCCCAGTAGTGCGCTTCAAGGCCACAACCCAGCGGGCAGCGCTGAGGCGTTTGCTAAATCGGTAAGCTGTATAGCAGTAAACCGAGTGGACGATAACGACAATAGCTGCCACGGTTAAGTACATTATTATGAACTGCCAAATAATGGGCTGACCATGATCAAGAAACTGCGGTAAAAAAGCACAAAGAAAAATCAGCGTTTTTGGATTACTGACCGATACCAGAAAAGCTTCTGTACCAATTTTCCAGTTCGATGATGATGGGTCGACTTTTACTTCACCCTTCGGCTGGATAGCAGGTATGCGGGTGAATAGTTGGCGTAACCCGAGATACATCAGGTACCCAGCTCCTACGATCTTTAAAAGCAGAAATGCGGTAGGGATAGCAACGAGAAGGGCACCTACCCCTAAAGCCACGCCGCTGGTCACTACCAACTGCGCAATGAGGTTGCCGAGGAGTGTCACAGCCATGGCTGGAGGGCCATAGCGCAGAGCATTGCGCACTACCAACAGTACGTTTGGGCCAGGAGATAGGGTAGTCGCCAAGTATGCTAAGGCGAAAGTGATCCAAAGGTGCAGTGCCAAAGAACAGTCCTTTTATGAGCGAAGCTGCCAAACTGCTAGCAGCACCCAGATGGGTGCTTGCACGGTTAAGATCTCATAGCTCATAAACCTCTAGCAAGCTACGCCTCCGGCCGCATATCGAGATTTGAACTACCCTTACCGTAGACACTTCGACTGACCGCTTTGGGTCGATAGCGGCCGGCCGTGGATGACCGCTTTCGACCCATAGCAGCCCCCTCGCGACAGGCAGCAATCGGCAAGAAGCAGACGCGAGCCTTGTAGGTTTTGAGGGTGTCCATGAAACTCGACGACCTCAAAGGCTTCAATACCAAGCGGGTGAAAATGCAAAAGAGGCCCGGAGGCCTCTTTTTTTTAGTGCACTGTGGCGCCCGTATCCCGGCGCAATTCACTTCACAGGCGGCATGTCAATCTCAGTGTCATTGATGCGGTTAAACGTGTTGGTAAAGATGGTCAGCGCGATCGTCAGCGAGATTTCCGCCAGTTGCGCATCGTTGTAACCCGCCTGGCGGATCGCAGCAACATCGACATCGCTCAGGGTGCCACTGGTTTTCTGCAACTTCAGTACGAAGCTGACCAGGGCATCGCGCTTGCTGTCCCCTGTTGAGGCGCCTTGGCGGATCTGGGTCAGGACCTGGGATGGCAGGCCGGTCATCTTGCCCAGCATGACATGGGCCGCAACGCAGTAGCCACAGCCGGTCAACTCGCTGACCAACAACTTGATGGTTTCCAGGTCCTGTTTGCTCAGGCTGCCGTTGGCGAGCACACCCTCGGCGTTGAGCACAGCCGACAATGTATTCGGCACCAGATGACCTAATGCGGCGAACAGATTCGGCACGGTACCGCCGGCGATTTTCCGGACTTCGGCATAGACGTCAGCGGTGGCGCCGGTGGCAGTTGCAACAGCGGGGATTGCGATGCGGCTCATGGTGAAACTCCTGCTCTGTGGGTTAGATGGCTCCACTTTATCCAGCCCCAATGAGCTTGTAGAGACTAAAATTGCTCACTATAGTGCTCATAAGTATCAAGTACGGACATTGCCATGACCACTTCTTCTCGCCAGCAGGACTGGCTCAGCCGACTGCTGGAGATGATTACCGTCAAAGGACGCCTGGAACTGCGGTGCGCATACGGGGCGCCTTGGCAGGTCGTGTATGAAGACTCGGAACCGGGAGAGATGCCCTATCACGTGGTGATCCGCGGGTCGGCCATTCTCGAAACGCCGGGCCTTGGCGCGCCACGACGATTACAGGCCGGTGACGTGCTGCTGATGCTGCACGGCTCTCAACACCTATTGCATGACGGCAGCGGCATCAGCCCGCCCCAGGCGAGCTACCGTGATGAGCTCAATCTGGTGGTCAGTGAAAACACCGGCGGCGGTGAGCCCCTGGAGATGCTCTGCGGCCGCTTCGTGATCCGGCCGCCCCATGACCGCTTCATCAGGGACTATTTGCCGGGCCGCTTGATCGTCCGCACGGCCAGCCAGCCCTCTGACACCCAGACGCACACGCAACTGACTCATCTGCTGGCCGTGATGCGGCAAGAGTCGCTGGTCGCAAGCCTCGGCGGCAATGCCATGCTGGATGCCTTGTCTACCGCGCTGTTCACCATGACCCTGCGCCTGGCCAGCGAATCGGCGGACACGCCGGAGGGTCTGCTGGCGATGGCAGGCCACCCAAGACTGGCACCCGCACTAACCGCGATCTTCAATGACCCGGCCCGGGCCTGGACGCTGCCGGAGCTGGCGGATCTGTGCAACATGTCCCGGGCGACCCTGATTCGCCATTTCCAGGACAAGGTGGGCAAGTCTGCGAACGCCATCCTCACCGACGTGCGCATGACCATGGCGGCCAATGAACTCACCTCAACTACGCTACCTACCGAGGCAATTGCCGAAACCGTCGGCTATCAATCCGTCGCCGCGTTTCGGCGTGCGTTCACCCAACGCATGGGCATGACCCCGGGCGACATTCGCAGGTCCAGACACCTGGGCGCGACTCCATGAAAGGACCATGAACGCAAAAGCCAGGTGCCACACCGCTTCGGTGGCACCTGGCTTGTCAGGCAGGATGTGCACTCAACCTCAGACGGATTTCGCCTCTCCGCCGTCGATTCGCAACGCCGATCCGGTCATCCACTTCGCAGGCAGCGACACCAGAAACGCCAGCAGGTCGGCAATCTCTTCAGGCTCGCCAAATCTTGAAATCCCGGCATTCTGCGGAAACCTGATCGTCGCTTCGTCAACACTCATGCCATTGGCAGGTGCCCATTTCTCCAGAAAGGAACGGCGGCGCCCCGTCATCACCGGCCCCGGTAACACACTGTTGACCTGGACGCCCTCCTGAATGCCGCGATCAGCGAACGCCTTGGCCAGCGCCACAATGGCAGCGTTGATGGTCGCGACCGCTGCATAGCCGGCTTTTGGCGTATCCGCCGAGTTGCCGGACATCAGTACCACCGAACCTCCTGATGCCTTGAGCGCAGGCCACGCCGCCAGCGTCATCCGCCGTGCGCCGTGCAACTTGAGCTCGGCACCGTCGTGCCACTGCTCGTCGGTCATCTCGAACAGATCGATCTGAGGCACAGCCCCGGCGATGTTCAACAGGGCGTCAATCCTGCCAAACCGGGCCAGCGTCTGCTCAACCACTTCCGAGGGCACACCCGGTGCGGAAATATCGGCGTCCAGCACCAGCGCTTGCGCGCCGATCGCCTCGACCTGCCGGGCCGTGTCCTGCAGGTTCTCGCGGTTTCTCGCCACCAGAACCAGTGCCTCAAAATCCTTGGCCAGGCGTAGGGCTGTGGCGCGACCGATCCCCTGACTTGCACCCGTGATAATAGCTACAGACTTCACCATCGCAATTTCCTCATTCAACGCATGTGGGTTGGGAGATCAATCGACAACCACGACCATTTTGCCGGCCGCTTCGTTGGCCTCCATGACGCGGTGAGCCTCATGGATTTCCTCGAATTTGAAGACTCGCGTCGGTTTGACGTCGAGCCTGCCGGCGGCTGCTTCCTGGGCAATGGCCTGCAGCGGCACATCGGCCAGCGGGAAGCCCTCGGTGCCGAATACGAAGCTTCCAAAGAAGGTCAGATAGACGCCACTGGACATCTGCAACAGCGGATTGAAATCGGCGATGGGCTCAAGCCCGCCCAACCAGCCTGCCAGGCACACGCGCCCGCCCCGGCGAACGATCGCCAGCGAATCGATCACCGTGCTGTTGCCCACCAGATCGAGTACTGCATCGAAGGTTTTCGCGCCCTTGATCCGGGCGGACAGCTGCGGCCCTTCCAGTTCCACTGCCACGGCGCCGAGGTCCTTGAGCATCTGCGTGCGTTTCTCGCTGCGAGTCGTGGCAACCACGCGCGCCCCTGCGTTCACCGCCAGTTTCACTGCGGCCTGGCCGAATGATGAGGTCGCACCTCGAATGAGGACGGTCTGACCCTTCTCGATCTCCAGATTGCGGAAAAGACATGTCCACGCCGTGGCGTAGGTTTCCGGGATCGCCGCCAGTTCGGTCCACGGCAGATCGGCGTCGATCAAGGCCACGTTGGAAACCGGTGCACGGGTGTATTGCGCATAGCTGCCGTTAATGGTGCGGCCCAGCCCTCCCATCAAGGCGGCCACCTTCGCCCCGACCGGGAATTCGCCACCGGGACATGACTTCACAATTCCCACGCACTCGATGCCGCTGACCGGTGCCGCTTCCGCCCATTCACCCCGGCGCATGTGCATCTCGGCGTGATTGATGCCGAATGCCTTGATCTGAATGACGACGTGTCCTTCCTTGGCGGTGGGCTCCGGGATGTCTTGATAAACCAGGCTGTCCAGACCGCCGAATTTCTCTAGAACGATCGCTTTCATAAGATTCTCCTGTAGAGGCCGTTTAGGCACCTGATCCGATTGGCTAGGTAGACGTCGCGTGAGAGGGAGGCCGACTGGGGTCGGAACGCGCGCCCGCCTAGTAACCTCTCTACCGCCTGCTTGGAGGTTAGTAACGACCTAGTAACTTGTCAAACACATTTTGAATGGTTACTCTTTTTCAACATTTCGAGAGATCGCGAGCATTCGATGAGCACCCATTTGCACGGTCCGGCGATGTTCATCGCGGACGCCCCGGCGCTGGATTTCCTCAATTCCATTGCTACCCCGGTGGACGAGGTCGTTGACTGGATTGCCGATGGGCAGGGACTGCTCGACTGGCTGCGCCAGGCAGGCTGGGTCAGCGAGCACACCCTGCAGCGGATAGCCCAGGAGGCCATGCCCGGTGAGCTGGAGATGGTCGCCGGCCAAACCAGGGCGTTGCGCGACTGGTTCAGGGATTTCGTTTTGACGCACCGGGGTCAGCCACTGTCGCCCCAGGTCCTGGAGGAACTCGCTGCGCTCAACCGCCTACTGGCCAGGGACGAAGGCTTTGCCCAGATAACCGTCACCGATACGGACGCCTCGAAGCTGACCCTTGCGCCGCGCAGACGCTGGAAAACCCCGGATTCATTGCTGCTGCCTATCGCTGAGCAATTGGCGACATTCATCTGCGACGAGGACTTTTCCGAGGTCAAAAGCTGTGAGGGTGCCAGTTGTACCCTGATGTTCGTCGACCACACCCGCGGCAAGAAACGTCGGTGGTGCAGCATGGCCGTGTGCGGCAACCGCGCCAAGGCGGCGGCGCACCGCGAGCGCAAGAAGTCCGACGCGGTGTGATGGGCAGTCATCAGGCGCAGATCCCGAGCGGTGAAAACAGAAGAGAAGAAATAACCAATTAGAATACATTTGACAGGTTACTCAAGCTATGCGAATTTCCGATACGCAGCTGTATCTGCCTATCCCCGCACACGCCAAGAGGATCACGTCATGAATACTGCAAATGCTTCAACGCCGGTGATCAACCACGCCTTCGCAGACGCTGACGGCGTCAAGGTGTTCTATCGAGAAGCCGGCGACCGCACCCTGCCCACCCTGCTCATGCTTCACGGTTTTCCAAGCTCGTCCCATCAGTTCCGCCAGTTGATCCCCCTGCTCGCCCCGCACTTCCATGTGATCGCTCCTGACTTTCCTGGCTTCGGCTTCACTGAAGTGCCAGAGGCCAGAAACTACGTCTACAGCTTCGACGGGCTGGCCAGGACCCTGGCTGACTTCGTCGATGCCCTGGGACTCAAGAGTTACGCAATGTATGTCTTCGACTACGGAGCACCGACCGGGCTGAGGCTCGCGCTCAAGCATCCGGAGCGTGTCACCGGGCTGGTCAGCCAGAACGGCAATGCGTATCTGGAGGGGCTGGGTGATGCCTGGGCGCCGATCCGGGCCTACTGGACTGAACCCACCGCGGCCAATCGGCAGGTAATCGCCGATGCAGTGCTGAATCTGGAAGGCACGCGCTGGCAGTACGTGCATGGGGTCAGCCAGCCCGAACTCATCGCGCCGGAAGGCTACACACTGGATGCGCTTTTGATGGAACGCCCCGGGAACAAGGACATACAGCTGGACCTGTTTCTGGATTACGCCAACAACCTGAAGTTGTACCCGGCGTTTCAGGCATTCTTTCGTGCGCACAAGATCCCGACCCTGGCCATTTGGGGCAAGCACGACCCGTTCTTCATTCCCCCGGGCGCCGAGGCCTTCAAACGGGATAACCCGCAGGCCGTGGTCGAGCTTCTGGACACCGGCCACTTCGCACTCGAAACCCATGCCGCGCACATCGCCGCGCGCATTATCGAAGTGATCCGCTGACTGCTGTAAAGCCGCCGTTCATGAGTCGCTGCCATGGACAGCCCACTCGCCCCCTTCAACATCCCGAGCCCGTTTCCGTCAGGTGGAGTCCTAGCGCTACTTTCTGATGTTTTGATACTTTTGAGCATCTTTTAGGTATATAAAGGGCTTAGGGGTGTTGCCGCGACGACCTACCATAGCGTTGTTGACGAATACTTAACACTCGATGGAGTTTCCGATGTCACGTACCTACACCCCGTTCCTGGCGCCTGCCACTCAGGCTGCGGCCCACGCTGCCTTAGGGAGGACTCAAGCATGAATTATCTTGTCAGCGTCATCGGGCGCTCGAGCCTCATGAAACGCGATCTGGACTACCACCTGCTGCGCGCCGCGATGGTGGTCATCTTCGTCTGGTTTGGCTATGACAAATGGTTCGTTGCCGAGATCACCGACCTGCTGCCGCTGATCACCAACGGTCCGCTGATTTCATGGACCATTCCGGTGCTGGGCGTCAAAGGCACCAGTGTCTTCTTGGGCACTGCCGAATGGACATTTGGCCTGCTGATCTTCCTGGGCTTCTGGAACAGGAAGCTTGGCATACTGGGCGCCCTCGGCTCCTGCGCCACCTTCATCGGAACCGTCACTATCATGCCGTTCGCACCCGGAGCCTGGCATGAAGGCGCCGGCGGTTTTCCTGCAATGACGATCGTTTCGGCCTTTCTACTGAAGGATCTGGTATTGCTCACCGTCTCGGTCTATCTGCTCAGGCAGGATGTCGCTCGGCAGCTGAAGGTGGCTGAGCACACAGTCTGAGCCACCCGCAGATATCCAGGATTTCAAGCAGCGCTCTGAAGCCGCGCGGTCACTAAGGCTTCGAGCATCTGCAAGAAATCTTTGAACCCGGCGGGCATATAGCGCTGGACAGGGTGACGACCGAGGGCACAAGCGGTGGTCACCCCTGACTCCCCGCAGTGCCTTGCAGCGGACACTGTTCTTGCAGGGCTGGATGCCTGGGTTCTAGGACGCGTTGTCGAGGCCAAGGGCGAGCTGGCGATGTAAGTAGAGTGGCAGCTCTTGAGGTTGGCTTTTGATGGTCCGCTTTGGGTCGGGAAGCTGCCTCTGGCGACAGACCGTTAGGGTCCCAACTCAATGTACGCGCTACGCAGGCGTGCATCATGTGTCTATGAACATCGGGCTCGATTAATATCGATCTTAACCATTGTCAGACAAGGGCAATGAGCCCCTGCTGTATTCACCTATCGTCATCTCAAAAATACGAGCTATCAACCGAGCGAGTGAAGGAAGTTGACCCATCCGGGTTCTTGGGTATAACAAACATTCAAGCGAAACCACGGTGTTTCAGGCATGCCGCTACGAAACACCTTACCGGGCGCAAGGACGATGCCCGATGCCGCGGCTCGTCTCCACAGTTCATCAGAACTAGGGAACGCCGCGTGCCGTGCCCAGACGAACTTACCCCCCAGCGGCCTGCAGAACAGCTCAAAGCCCAAGCTTTCCAATTGCGATTCGCTGGCGGCCCTGTGCTCTTCCAAACGGCTGCGCAGCCTCTCGATCGCGCGGCGATAATGGCCCTCCGTCAGGGCATGGAATACCAAGCGTTCATTGAGCTGACTGCTGGTGATTCCAGTGATCATTTTCAGGCTACACAGGTCGTGTATCACTTTTTCGGAAGCGGCAATGAAGCCTACACGCGCAGCCGCCGACAGCGTTTTCGAAAAACTGCCGACGTAGATCACTCGCTGCAACTGATCCAGCGCAGCAATACGGGTTGTCGGCACATTGAGGAAGTCGGCGTACGCATCATTTTCCACGATCAGAAAATCGTACTGTTCGGCCAGGCGCAGTAATCGATATGCGTGTCCAGGCGCCAACGTCGAGCCCGTCGGCGTATGCAGCACCGACTGGGTGAACATGACTTTGGGTCGATACTCGTGAGCCAACGCTTCGAGCTGTTCAAGATCGGGCCCCTCCGCGGTACGCGTTACAGGTAGCGCATCAATGCCCTGCAGTTGCAGGTTGCTGAAGAGATTGAAATAGCCCGGGTCGTCCACCATGACCGCGTCACCTGGTCGCGCTACATAACGCAATATCAAATCGACCGCTTGAGTCGCACCGTCGGTCAGTAGCAATTGGGACGCGGGCGTATGGATGCCCATATCGCCTAACCGCGATTGCAGCAGGTCACGCAGAGGCACATAGCCGTAGGGGTCGCCGTATTGCATGAGGTCTGTGTCGAGGCGCGTTGCCGCCGATTTCAGGCTGACCCTGAGAATCTCGCTGTCCAGCCAAGCACTGGGCAAACGTCCTGAGCTGACATTGAGCAGACCGTTGTCGCTGGCCAGATGCGCACGTAATTGCCATAGATGATCAAACGCCTTGGCAAACGACGGTTGCATGGGCACCCGAGACGAACTGCGCCGGGGGCGTTTCACGAAGAAGCCACTGCGCGGTCGCGATTCGAGATGCCCCAGCGCCACGAGTCGCTCATAAGCTTCGGTCACGGTGTGGGCGCTGACCTTATGTTGTTGAGCGAAGACGCGGATAGACGTCATACGCACGCCCGGACGCAGTACACCTTGGTCGATCAGGCGTCCTAGCCCTTCGACGATCTGCTCGACGAGCGTCATTTTCAGCTCACCTGATAACCGGATTAACGCCATCACCATTCCTGTTCTGTACTGGTGCTGCGCCAATACAGCGGCAGCAAATATCTGAGGGTCTGTACCTCGCGACGACCGTGGAGTCGAGCCTAGCATGGGCTTGCAAATCATCGCTGCCCTTCATGCATCACGTCGTCGGTCTGTCTTGCGACCATGACAGCGCTGCGGGTAGTTTGACCCTGGCCATCAGCGGAATGACCCATGGCACCTACACAACAACACCCCACCGAACACACGCTTGCGCTTCTCAAGCAATTGATCGCCTTCAACACGGTAAGTCGGGACTCAAATTTAGGACTCATCGAATGGGCCCGTGATTACCTGCAGCGCCTCGGATGTAAGGTGCGGCTCACCTACGATCCCTCTGGCAAAAAAGCCAACCTGTTCGCCACCTATGGCGATGCGCCCGGCTTTGGAACCGTGTTCTCCGGTCACACAGACGTGGTTCCGGTAGACGGTCAGACGTGGTCAACGGATCCGTTTGCTGCGACCTTGCAAGGTGATCGAATTTACGGGCGCGGTACCTGCGACATGAAGGGATTTATCGCGGTTTGTCTTTCAAGACTGGCCCGGTTATCCAATGCAAATCTCCAACGCCCTATTCATGTCGCGCTGTCCTACGACGAAGAACTCGGCTGTCTAGGTGTAGGAGGACTACTGGACGACCTCAAGGCCCATGGCATTGCACCTACTGCATGCATCGTCGGTGAGCCGACGTCGATGCAGCCTGTCATGGCTCACAAAGGTAAGCGCGCCTACCGCTGCTGCGTACAAGGTGCCTCGGCCCATTCTTCATCACCGTTGCAGGGCATCAACGCTGTGGATTTCGCTGCCGAGTTGATCGCCAAGTTGCGGGAAATGGCAACACGAATGCGCGCCTCCAGCACATGGGACACTGCATTCGATGTCCCCTACTCCACGCTCGCGACGACCCTTATCAAAGGTGGAAATGCGGTCAATACAGTGCCGGAACATTGCGAGTTCGTTTTCGAGCACCGATTCCTGCCAGGCGATCAACCGCAGTCTGTCATTGATGAACTCAACACCTATGTAGCGCATGTACTGGCGCCGCAGATGCAGGCTGGCAATGCGCGCGGCCATGTGCGTTTTGAAACCCTGGCCTCGTACCCGGGCCTAGCGGGTACCGAGCAAGACGAGCC
This sequence comes from Pseudomonas sp. efr-133-TYG-103a, assembly GCF_030209235.1. Lineage (NCBI taxonomy): Bacteria > Pseudomonadati > Pseudomonadota > Gammaproteobacteria > Pseudomonadales > Pseudomonadaceae > Pseudomonas > Pseudomonas sp. efr-133-TYG-103a. The sequence goes on along the minus strand of NZ_JARVSK010000013.1, from coordinate 93,517 downwards.
AGTTGCGATGGCGATACGGATTCTTGGGGCTGAAGGCGCGCGCAAGGTGGGTTTCGGCACGGAAGCGGGCTTGTTCGCGGCCGCAGGCATACCCGCCGTTGTGTGTGGTCCGGGTGATATCGCCCAGGCACATAAGCCCGACGAGTTCGTGACCCTCGACCAACTCGGTCGCTGCGAACAATTCTTCGATCGCTACGTTGCCGCAACGACCTTGGAGGAAGAACCATGTCATTGAACAGACAACTGGCCGCCTGGTGCGCCGACAGGTCGCTTCTTTTTTCCGAATCCGCCGTCCACGCTGCGCATGTGGCTATCACCGATGTCATGGGTTGCCTGCTGGGCGGGAGACGAGAAGCTGCGGTCATCAATGCTGGACGCGCATTACCCACCGAGGCCGGGGGCGCCAGCGCCGTAACTCACCGCGAGCCGATTGCTGCTGCGTGGGCGGCGATGATCAATGGTTGCGCAGCTCATGCACTTGATTTCGATGACAATTTCTTTCCTGCAGTGACCCATGCCAGCGCTTCACTTGTACCCGCGCTGATGGCCTTGGGAGAAGAGATAGACGCTACCCCCGCCGCCATCGTCCAAGCCTATATCGTCGGACTTGAAGTGCAGGCGCAGATCGGCAAACAGGTCAATCCATCGCACTACGCGACGGGGTGGCACGCGACGTCGACCATCGGCACATTGGGCGTTGCGGCAGCCAGTGCCAGACTCCTAGAGCTGAATGAACAGGGCATGCTGCACACGTTGAGTGTGGCCACCAGTCTGGCCGGTGGTAGCAAGCTGCAATTCGGTTCGATGGTCAAACCCTTGCATGCAGGCTTCGCGGCCCTGCACGGCATCATGGCCGCACGGCTCGCCGCCGCTGGAATCACGGGCACCGAAGATACACTTCAGGGCGCCTGGTCGTTCTCTGATCTGTACGCCGGCAATGGCCAAACGGCGCATCCGCCTGTGGCCCTGTTTCCCCACGCACCGCTGGCCATAGAGACCTACGGCCTAGTCGCGAAGCTGTATCCGTCGTGCATGTCCAGCCACCTCGGTATCGATGCGCTACTCGCCCTGCGTGACCACGACGGATTCGATGCAACGCGGCTGGAGAGGGTCGACGTCCACCTCCCTTCGTTCATGGTGGCCAATCTGCGCTATACGCAGCCGCTCACACCGACCGAAGCACGCTTCAGCATGAATTACTGTGCCGCCGTCACCTTGCTCGATGGCCCTCCGAAGCCGGCGCATTTCACCGAAGCGGCGCTGGTGCGAGAGGACTTTCAGCGCCTGATGCCACGTGTGTTTCGCCATGTGCGCCCGCAGAGTCCGGAAGCCGCAGGACTGCCTTGGGGGGGAGACTGCGTTGCCAGCGTTACGCTTGATGACGGGCGGGTCCTTCAAACCCAGTGGACGTATCCGAAAGGTTGCCCTGACAACCCCCTCACGATCGAAGAGCAGTGGCACAAGTTCAGTACCTGTGCAGACGGCAATAGCAGCGGCCAGCCGGTACGCCCGCTATTCGATGCGCTGAGCAACTTTTCTCATCAGTCGAGCATCGGCGCCATCGCCGCCAGTTTGCGACTGCAGTCCTGAGCCTATTCTGCGGATATCGATATGACCAAGCCCCTCGAAAACAAGAAAACGTCATCCATCGCCAACATCGCCTCAGCCTACGGCCGCCGACAGAAAGTGTTCGTGCTGATCACGCTTTTGATCTCCTGGATACTGGCCAATGCGGATCGTATGGCGATGAGTGTCGCCATCATCCCTATCACTCAGGAGTTCTCTCTGGACGCCAAGGCGGCCGGACTGCTGCTAGGGTCGTTTTACATCAGCTATGCCGCCATGCAACTGGTCGCAGGCTGGCTAGCCGATCGCTTCGGCTCCCGCGCGGTACTCGTGTTTTGCGTTGGCTGCTGGTCAGTCTTCACCAGCCTCACCGGCATGGCGGGGTCATTCGCCGCACTGATACTCATTCGCCTGCTGTTTGGTTTGGGCGAAGGGGGCTTCGCGCCTGCGAGCACCGTCACCATCGCCGAGGCTTTTCCACGATCCCAACGTGCACGTGCCAAATCGCTGATCATCGGCGCCTCGTTCATTGGCAGCGCGGTCGGTACCGGTGCGATTGCAGCGTTGATGCACGCCAACGGTTGGCGCTTTGCGTACCACGTATTCGGGGCCATTGGCGTGGTGGTCGCAGCAGTATTGTGTTTTGCCGTCAAACCCTCGACTCAGCGCCAATCCGCGGCGCGGCCTGAACGGCTGTTTGGCGACTTGTTGCGCGACCCGGTGATGCGCAAGACGATGCTTATTTTCTTCTTTAGCAATATCGTCTACATAGGCCTGATTTCATGGATGCCGACGTTTCTGATCAAGACTCGCAACATCGACATTCTGCATGTCGGGATTGCATCGGTGATCCCGTACCTGGTCGCCTTCGCAGCGCTCAACTGCGTCGGTTGGTTGCTGGATAAAGTGGGCGAAGGGCGTGATCGGGTGTTCATGAGCCTAGGCGCAGTGACCGTCATTCTGTTCCTGGGCCTAATGATGTTCGTGGACTCGCTGCCCGCACTACTGACGTGCTGGACCCTTAGCCTGGTGGGCTACACGGCTATATATGGCACGGTGTTCAGCATTCCTCTCAAACACCTGCCCGACAATTCCGTGGGCACTGCCTCTGGGATTATTAATTTCGGAGGGCAGGTTGCCGCAGGTATCGGGCCCGTCACGATAGGTTGGCTGGTCAGCGCGTCCGGCGGGACGTTTGGCCTTGCATTCGGTTTTCTAATCGCCTCCGGGCTAGGCGCACTAGCAATAGCGCTCACGTGGCGCGTGCAGCCAGCCTCACTGAAGAGTTAATGCGAATGCAGCCCGATAGATGAATGATTCTGTTCCATGCCGCACCCAACGCATGATCGAGAATGGCTATCCATTACTCACGGAGGTGCATGGCGCCGGTAATGTAATTCCTGCGGTATCACAGCCTATCGAAAGACATTCACACCCATCGCGGTGGAGAATAACGCTAAAGGGCCGAAGCAAAATACTTTCAATCCGCACAGTGAAAGCCCCTGGCTTCAACCCCAAACGCATTCACCGCTTCGTACTGCCCTTCACCGTTTTTGGGCTTACTGCTGCATGGGTTTGTGCCAAGTTCAGGTGGCTTTTTGGATAGCCAATCCAACGTGACGCGTAGCGGATGGATGCGGATCGCGAGCGTCAGCTAACGGCCAGGAGCAGTCTCTCGCCAAGGGCAGCCATCGACTCTGGAGTCAGCGCTGCGACTCTTCGGCAAATGGTGCTATAAACTGAGCATATGACGACATGAATAGAGGCGAAATGAATCTGCTGAGTCCCGATCTGCGTGAAGACCTCCTCGAAGTGCTGGATGAGGTCTCTATACTGATGTCCGCTGAATATGTGCAGCTTGGCCCCTTGCCTGATGATCATCCACTGGCACAGTCAGGTCTTGAGAATGGGGCAGAGATCGTTCTGGACTACATCGCACACGGCGAAGCGGGTGTCGCACTCGATCATCTGTTCTACATGATCACTGAGCCTCCTCTCGCTATCTCTGCCAAGTCTGCCGAGAAGCTAGCTCGGCTTGCCAAAGTGTTCGAAATGCCCTTGACCTGGAGGGCATGAGGTCTGATCGGAGAGTAGAACAGGACACGCCATTGGCGCAGCGGAAGACGGCTATCGGCCAGAAGCAGACATTGAGAAGGCGAGGGTTCAGCACGCTCGCATGTTTTTCGATGATTGAGCGCATTGACCTCTGTGCATGCAGAAGCACACCCTAGTGACTACTCACGTCGCAGGGGATCTAAAGCTTTCGATTCGCGTGATGATATGCCGGAAAAAAACAGCTCCCGCGAATCCGTCCAAGTAGACGGAGGTGATCAACAGTCACGGGAGCTGGAAAAGAGCGAACGATTACTGCGCGCTTGGGAACCGATCCCAAGGCAGAGGTTCTGGCACAGGCTCAACCCTGCATTTCGAGCACATGATCGGTCAGGTTCATGAATTCGACTGCACGCCCGATGACGTCAGTGTCGGCAAGGATGCGTCGATGGCCAAGCCCGTGGGTTTCAACCAGAGTCGAATGCACCCACGCCTTCTGCAGCGCTCGCGATTGCGCGACCGACACGACCCGGTCATCGCGATCATGGATGATCAAGCCTGAATGTCCGAGCCCCATCGCTAGCGCGGGAAGATCGACAGACGCCAGCGTAGCTCCCATGAACGCCTCCACCCAGCGGTGGAAAGCGGCTGTTTGCCGATCGTCCAAACAGTGGGCACGTGCAATCCCCAGCACGACAGAAGTCATCGAACTGGGCCCGCAAACGTGAACGCTTCGCCGGGCCGACAACCCGTTGTTCAAGGCCCATAGCGCAGCAGTGGAGCCTGCGGAATGGCCGATAACCCCATGAATATCGCCCAAATGCTTCGCCAGTTTCAGTGCTGCCTTGCCCGCGTGAATCACGCTCGACACCTCTGCACCAGAGTGGCCGTGGCCCGGCGCATCGAACATGGCAACGGAGAACCCTGCAGCAACCAGTGGTTTTACAAACCCCATCAGGTGAGAGCCCCGGCTGGACCAACCGTGCATCAGCAAGATGAGCGGCCCGCTGCCATACATCCAGAAAGCCAGGCGCTCCGCGTCGACGTCCAGCGACGCCTGCCATCCCTTACCCAGAAAGCTCACTTCACTCCACGAGGCAGAAACCCTCTCGGGTACGGCAAACGCTCGGCACGCCGCTTCAAGATCGGGGTCGGCGACGTTCAATTCAGCAAGAATGTTCACGATGCAGCTCCTTTGGACGATGACAGCACCGGGTCACAGGTCACTGAGGCACGGGGAAATCGACCACCGTGTCGTTGATGCGGTTGAACACGTTGGTGAAGGTAATCACCGAGATCGCCAACCCGATGTGAACGATTTCTTCGCCGCTGTAGCCTGCGGCCTGCAGTGCCTGGACTTCCTCTTCCGGCAACGTGCCGGGCTTGAGCGCGAGGCTGCGTACGAAGCTGACCAGAACATCACGCTTGGCATCGCCGGTGGAGTTGCCCTGGCGAATCTGACGCAGGGTCTCCGGGCTCAGGCCTGCCATCTTGCCGACCATGCTGTGGGCGGCGACGCAGTAATCGCAACCTGCCAACTCGCTGATGACCAGTTTCACGGTTTCCTGATCCGCTTTGCTCAGCGGACCACTTGACAGAACCTTGTCTGCCGAAAGCATCGCCGTCAGCGCTTGTGGGGCTAACGTTCCCAAAGCAGCGTAAGCATTGGGAACTTTCCCTAGAGCCTGTTTGATACCGGCGTACACTTGAGCGGTAGCGCCGCTGGCCTGATCGGTCGCAATTGCAGTAAAACGTGCCATGGTTGGATCTCCTCGGTATGAAAGTTGATACCCATAAACTTGTTTTGAAGTCGCAGATGGGCACATCGACTCAAGGCCGCCTCGGTTTGAGTTGTGCACACCTGCAGTTCACATGTATCGCAGCCCGCTCTACAGATGGTGTAACTGTCAGATTTCTTGCGTAGCTATCAGAGCAGGTGTCGCTTTTAGCTCAAGTAACTGGCGTGCAGAGTCGGCAATCATTACCACTGCCCCAGCGAGCATCAGAACATCTTTTAGTACCAATCTTCCGCCGCCCGACAAATAAGGAAACCCGAACTCGGCATCCCCCATGCTTTGCACCCACGCTTCAGGCGTCGTTATGAGAAAAGATAACGTGACCAACGGGGTCAGAAATGCCAGTACCGACCCGACCATGCCAAGCCTGCGAGAAAAGAGGTAGGACAGCACCAGCAGACCAATGAGGATTTCAACCGTCCCCAAACCGTTGGAAAACGCATAGGTGTGATTGGCGGCCTGCCATTCACGCTTGGCCGGATCTAGCTGACCTTCGTGGGTGAGGTGTTCCTTGTACTGGTCCGGGTGCGCATAGAACAGGGACATCACCGGATTGTTCGCCACGAACGGGGTGATGCTGTCAGCCTCATACGGCACAAACTTCAGTGCACCAATCCATAGAAATATGATGGCAACTCCGATGCGAATCAAATGTATGCCAATGTTGTCTAGGCGACTGGCACGTACCAGTAATCCATGCGCAACTGATGATGAGTGTTTCATAATTTTCTGCATCCGCTGATTGAATACGTTAAAGAGTAAAACGGATAAAAAGGTTCGTTGTATCTGATCGGCTCAGATTTTTGTCCAATGCGCTCAAGTCTCCTCGAACTGTCCCAGCTGCGGCTGAACGCCCTCCACATAAACAACTGATCGAGTGGATGAATGACTGATTGATAGCCTAGCCGCGCCCGACATTCCTTAACAACTATCCCAAGTAACAGAAACCCTAAACCATCGTATGGTTATTCATTTGCCAACACACACTCGGGCAATTACAAGAGTCAGTCGGTCGGCACGATGCTCTGAATACAATCAATGAGAGTCTGGGCGTTATAAGGTTTACCCAGAAAGCACACCGCACCTTCTGCCATCGCCCGCTTGCGCACCGACTCTTTGGGGTAGGCGGTGATGAAGATGACCGGGATGGATCGGCCACTGCTGACCAAGATGCGCTGCAGTTCCAGACCGTCGATTCCTGGCATGTGTACATCGGATATCAGGCAATCGGTGCTGTCGAGATCGGTTGAGGCGAGAAACGCTTCGGCGCATGAAAACAGGCAAGGTTCATAACCCAGGGATCGCACCAGGCTACTCAGCGCCATGCGGCATGACCTGTCATCATCGACGATCGAAATGCGGGTGACTTTATTCACTTTTATTGTCCTGGGCCCACGAACACGAGCATTCAGATGCCACGTACGCCCTTGTGTAGATCTCCACTGGAAGGTGGACGCTCACTCGTTGGATGCATCACTAAGAACGCCGGAAACCGGCGCACAATGCTGCAGCTGCCAGCGCCTGGGGCTGGTTCCGCTGAACTGTCTGAACACCCGGATGAAGTAAGACTGATCCGAGAATCCACACTCCTGCGCGATGCAACAGATCGAGAGCTCTCGCGCGCGCAGTAACGATTGCGCCTTGCGGAACTGCTCACGTCGAAACCAGTCGTGGGGCGCGAGCCCCGTTGCGTTCTTGAATGCGCGGGAGAAATGGCTGCGTGAGATTGCACAGGCATTGGCCACTTGCTCTATTGAGCACCCATGCGCCATGAGGCTGATCATCAATTCCTTGGCCTTCTTGAGACGCCAGGGAGCAAGATTTTCAAGGTTGCGTTTCGCGCCACTGTGTCCGAACGCTTGCGCCGACGAGACCGCGTCCCGGTAACCGCAAAAAGACACGTTGGCCGACATCAGACTTGCAGCAGACCCGACAACCGGAACCCGATCAATCGTTGACAAGCGTTGCTCCTGGGCCATGAAGTCACCTGATAAATACACAATACTGCGCCCTGAGACTTGCCGAAACGGCCGTCGGAAAGGCAAAGGAGCGCTCCTCACGGGGGCGCATGAAGTACGCCTGACGCAGCGAAATCCGTTCGTTAACGGGGCCTACGTCAGTTCGAGCTGATGACCAGCCCGGACCACGTCAGCGATACTGCGGGCGTGTAGTTTGCGCATCATGTTGGCTCGGTGCAGTTTTACCGTGATCTCGCTTACCTCCAGATGGCCAGCGATCTGCTTGTTGAGAAATCCCTTCACCACGCCCCCATGACCTGTTTTTCCCGGGGAGTCAGGCATCCGAAGCGCTTGCGTAAGGAGTCGATCTCACGTTGTGCCTCGAGGAATTCGCAGTGTCTTGCCACCGCAACGGCTACGGCATCGATCAGATCCTGAGAGCGAAATGGCTTGGTGAGAAAGTCGGCGGCACCGGCCTTCATGGCGCGCACAGACATCGGAATATCACCATGCCCAGTCATGAAAATGATCGGCATACGGTTATCCGCCTCCGCCAATCGCTGTTGCAGATCGAATCCGCTCTAACCTTGCAGCCTGACATCCAGAATGAGGCAACCCGGCTTGTGCGCCAGTGGATGCGCAAGCATGTCCTCTGGGCCGGAAAACGCTTTGGTGCTGTAACCGACCGAGCTCAACAAACTGGCGACCGAGCCGCTCAATACCAAATCGTCGTCGACAATAAAGACAATGGGTGCATTCGTCTGCGCAGTTCTGGATGAGGTTGAATGATACATACAGCCTCCCTTTGAACATGGTTTTATTTGACCGGACGCTTTGTTTACCGACATCAGTCATTGCAATTCGGGTTCGCCAAAGCTGCCTCAACGGACAGCACACTTCACATACAATTGAAGACTACCCCGCGACCGCGGAGACAATCGAGGCGTAAACACGATGGAAACACATCATCTTTTTTAAACGAATTGCTGACGCGCCGGAATGAACTTTGTACCTGCGCAGCCAACGGGTCAATTCATACTTAAGGTTAGGTAGTGAACATTGTCGACGCAGCAGCACCGGTCGGTGCAGGGCAATACAAAGCACACTAACGTGGATGTTTCAACCTGCATGGGGGTCAGTGCATCGGTGAAACGCCCGCAGTTGACCGGAATTACTCACCTGTCGGTGCTTCTCTGGCGTCGCGCCTGAGCGATTGTGGGGATACTCCCAGCTTGCGGATAAACACCTCGCGCAGGTGGCGGCGGTCACGAAAGCCCGTCTCTCTGGCGATGATCTCCAGCGAATGGTGACCGCGCTGAATCATGTTGCGCGCGGTTTCAAGGCGCAGCTGTTCCACCGCTTTGGCCGGAGACAGGCCTGTTTCGGAGAGAAAGACGCGTCTGAACTGTCGCTCGCTGAGGTGCACGATCTTCGCCAGGGCATCAGCGCTCAGATCGCCTGAAAGATTGGCTCGGGCATGCTCAAGGGCGGCCTGAACGCGATCCGACTTAGGCGCAATGTTGAGCATTTCCGAATGCTGGGACTGGCCGCCTGAGCGGCGGTGATACATGACCAGAACCCGTGCGACGCGGTTGGCAATCTCGTGCCCCAGGTCCTTTTCGACCATGCCCAGAACCAGATCCATGGCCGCCGAAAGGCCCGCCGAGGTCCAGATGGAGCCGTCATTGATGAAGATGCTGTCTGGCTCCACAAGGGTGTTCGGAAAGCGCTGCTTCAGCACGCCGGCATACGCCCAATGGGTGGTGACGCGCTTGCCTTCGAGCAACCCCGCCTCGGCCAGCACGAAAGCGCCCGTACACATTCCGCCCACGCGCTGAGCGCGGCCAGCTGCAGTCTTGACGAAATTCAGTTCTTCGGCGGTGCTGTCCCGGGCCAGCGGATCGACTATCCCAGAGACCATCCAGGTGTCGGCCTGGGCTTCGGAAGTCGCTTTGAGCGTGTTCACCGAGGCCCCGATAGAGGAGGTGATCACCCCGCCGGTCAACGAATAATTGGTGACCTGATAGACCTGCTCCTTGGCCACCACGTTGGCAAATTCGAACACTGACTGGGTCCCCAGCGCCATGACCTGGAACCCTTCGGTGAGGAAGTAACCGATTCTGTGCATTTTCACTCCGTCCGGCGTCATGTCCGAAAACATGACCGTAAATGTCGTTTCAATTCCCGTCAACGCGATGCACGATGAGCCAACGACATAAAAACGGACACAGGTGACACGAAAAGAGGATTAAACAGGTCATCGGGGGATGATTGTTGTTGCATCCTACGCGTAACTAAGCGAACAGGCCAGCCTGCATAAACTATTCGACCTACTCTTGTTAATCCCAGTGTAGCGACAACCTGTGTCCCAACTATAAACACATCTACCAGCACTATTCATACACTTAGTGAAACGCACGAGAGTCCTATTCATCCTGCGCCGGTGATCGCTGTAATGGCAATCCATTGATCACACCCATAGTTAGTTTCTTGAAGCGTTGATCACATCGGTCGTTTAACGTTCCATCACAACGAGCACACCGCAATGACTGAGCACTCCGTAAGTTTTCATGCATCGACCCACTACCTCGACGTGGGCGGTAGAACTCTGGCCTATCGCACTTTTGGACACGGCACCCCTTTGGTACTCTGCGTGCGGTTTCGTGGAACGATGGAGTCTTGGGATCCGGCGTTCCTGGACGGCCTGGCACAGCAGGGTTTTCAAGTCACAGTCTTCGACTACAGCGGCCTGGGCCGATCGACCGGCGAGCGGACCTATAACCCTGCCTCGCTGGCCAAGGACACCATCGAGCTGATCACGGCTCTCAAGCTGGGCAAGGTGGTCCTGGGAGGCTGGTCGATCGGCGGAGTGGCAGCGCAGATTGTCCTCGCCCAGGCACCCCAACTGGTCAGCCATCTGGTGCTGATCGCAACCACCCCTCCAGGTCTTCTCGCCAAGCCTGGCGAACAGCTCTTCTACGAGTTGGCCAAGCGCGACAACACCTTTGAAGACTTTGTGAGCCTGTTCTTCGAGCCCGCCTCGTCCGCTAGCCGCGCCGCCGCTGAGCGCTCATGGCGTCGACTGGCGTCCAGGCGAGAGGACCAGAGCCCGGAAGTCCCTTACGAGTGGGCGGGTGCACAACTGGGCGAAGGCCCCAAGAATCCGGTGTTCCCGGTGGAAGCCGTATTGCACGTGTTGAAAAACACCGAGGTGCCCGTGCTGCATCTGGGCGCCGATCACGACATCGCCTTTCCTGTCGAGAACTGGTACGCCCTTAGCGATCAGCTGCCGACGCTGCACATCGTCACCTTCCCAGGTTCCGGCCACGGCCCGCAGTTGCAGTATCCCCGCACAGCCGCCAAGCACATCGCAGCGTTCGTCGAGGCTGACCACGACTGACATCCGATCGACCGGGCCTGCGTTCGATTCGCTGTAACGCTGGCCCACCCAGATTGATCGATAGCAACGGACTGCTCTTCTTCGCCAGAGCCGCGCCCTAAACGTCGTGCTCAGAGCGAGCGGGACGGCGGCCGTGTGCCTGTTCAACATTTTTCACGACCAAGGTGATTTATGACAAAGCCTGCAACGTATCGCGCCGTCGTGGCGACCGCCCCCGGCAAACTCGAACTGGTGGAGCGCCCGATCACGGAGCCCGGCCACGACCAGGTGCGAATCCAAGTGGAAGCCTGCGGCGTTTGCCACTCTGACAGCGCCACCGTGGATGGCTTCGCAGGCGTCCCGTTCCCTCGCGTGCCGGGGCATGAAGTCGTTGGACGCATTGAAGCCATCGGTGCCGGTGTTCAGGGCTGGAGCCTGGGCCAGCGAGTGGGCGTGGTCGCCGTTCCCAACGAACCCCTTTCGGTGAACGCAACCGACCTGATCTTCGGCGCGCGCTCGGTCAGCGGCACCCTCACCGGCACGGTGATTGACAACGAGCAGACCCTGGCTTTCGCCAACCTTCAGGGTATCCATCCGCTGGTAGAGACGTTTCCCCTCGAACAGGCGAGCGAGGCCTACGACCGGATGATGCGGGCGGACGTTCGATTGCGTGCTGTTCTGGTCATGGGAGCGCAGCATCATTCCAGCGGCGGACCAGACCAAGCGCACCCATGACATCCTCGTCAACTTCCCCAAGCCTGACTGAATACGCAGTGAGGACGGCCGAATGACTCAACCCATCACCCTCGCCGAAGCCGAGGTATTCGAGCGCTTTCACGACGCGGTGTTTGTGCGTGACATGGAGGGGACCATCTGTTTCTGGAACTCCGCGTCGGCTGCGCTTTACGGCTGGCCCTCACATACGGCGCTGGGGGCGCACGCCCGTACACTGCTCAAATGCAGGCACGAGCACGAAGGCCATGACAAGGCCGATGACCGACTGTTGGCGGATGGCTACTGGGAGGGCGAACTTTCCAGGCTCACGGGCACCGGCTCACGTCGTTTGGTGAACGCCCGCTGGTCGCTGCGCCGGGATGCCGACGGTCATCCGATCGGTATTCTGGAAACCGGTTATGACATCTCGCTGGCCAAAGAGACCGAACAGCATCTGAAAGCCAGCGAATACCGTTATCGCAACCTGTTTCAAGCCATGGCCGCCTCATTCTGGGAGCTGGATTTCACCGCAGTCGGCCCCAAGATCCGGGCCCTGCTCGACGCCGGGGTACGGGATCTCGAGGCGCATTTTCTGGCTCACCCACAAGTGGTACGCGACTTCATGCGCAGCACTCAGGTGGTGGACCTTAACGATCACAGCATTCGTCTGTTCGGTCGGGGAGATCGTAGCGAAATGCTCGGAAACATTGATCGCTATTGGCCCGACGAGAGCATCCAGGTGTACGCCCGTTGCGTGGTCAAATCCCTCGCAGGTCATCCCAACAATATTGAAGTCACTCGCTTGCGCACCCTCGAAGGGAAAGAGTTCGAGTGCTTGTTCACGGCCTGCTTTTCCAGAGAGAACATCGCGCGCGGGGTGATTCTGATCGGCATCATCGACCTGTCGGAACTGGCAGCAGCGCGCCATGCCCTGGAGATTATGCAGACCGAACTGGCCCACGTGGCACGCATTTCGATCCTGGGCGAGTTGAGTGCGTCAATCACCCATGAGATCAATCAACCCCTTACCTCTATTTCGACGTATGCCCAGGCTGCACTGCGCTGGCTGCGACGGCCCGAGCCTGACTTGAAAGAAGTGGAGATTGCCTTGATGCAGATCGTCGATGAAGCCCAGCGCACCGACGACGTCATCACGCGCATTCGCGGCATGGCTCTGCGTCGACCTGCGCAAGAGTCGGACGTGGCGATCAACGACGTAATTCAGGACTCACTGCAATTCACCGACCATGAACTGCGCAAGCATGCCGTGCGCCTGACCACTGACCTGGCGGTCTCATTGCCGGCGGTGCGCGCTGACCGGGTGCTGCTGCAACAGGTGATCGTCAACCTGCTGATGAACGCTGCACAGGCGATGGCGTTTGCCGATTCACCTTCAAGGGAGCTGAATGTGCGCAGCGAACACCTGTCCAGCGGAGACATCAGGCTTCAGGTGCTGGACAGCGGACCGGGTATAGCGCCGGGACTGGAAGGCAAGCTGTTCGAAAGCTTCTTCACCACCAAGGCCACGGGAATGGGCATGGGGCTGCCGATCTGCCGGTCGATCGTGGAGGCCGCGGGTGGGGCGATTCAGCTGGCGAACAGATGTGATGGGCAGTCTGGGGCGAAGGTCACCCTGACGCTGCCGGCTTTATGACAGCCGCGGTGAGACGCCAGATAAAGGCCCTTCACTGCCTGGCAATGAAGGGCCTTGGGCATCAGGCTTTGATAAAGGCCAGAAGGTCCTCGTTGATGACTTCCGGATGCGTCGTGCACATGCCGTGCGGGTAGCCCTTGTAGACTTTCAGCGCGCCATTTTTCAGAAGCTTGATCGAAAGCTCCGCTGAGTTTGCAATTGGCACGATCTGATCGTCATCGCCGTGCAGGACCAGCACCGGCACGCTGATCTTTTTCAGGTCCTCGGTGAAGTCAGTTTCCGAGAATGCCTTGATGCAGTCGTAGTGGGCCTTGCCCCCACCCATCATGCCCTGACGCCACCAGTTTTCCTTGACGCCCTGGACACTTTGGCGCCTTCACGGTTGTAGCCGTAGAACGGCACCGGCACGTCCTTGTAGAACTGCGCACGGTTAGCGGCGAGTGCCGACCGGAACCCGTCAAAGACATCGATCGGTAGACCGCCAGGGTTCTTCGCCGACTTGACCATGATCGGCGGTACTGCGCCAAACAACACCGCCTTGGCCACCCGACCCGCGCCATGTTGAGCGACGTAGCGCGCCACCTCGCCGCCACCGGTTGAGTGACCGATGTGTACGGCATTCCTCAATTTGAGATGCTTGACCAGCGCAGCGACGTCTGCCGCGTAAGTGTCCATGTCGTTGCCCGTGGAGGTCTGGGTCGAGCGCCCATGACCGCGACGGTCGTGGGCAATGACGCGGTAGCCTTTGGAGACGAAGAACAGCATCTGAGCATCCCAGTCATCGGAGCTAAGCGGCCAGCCATGGTGAAACACGATGGGCTGCCCCGAACCCCAGTCCTTGTAGAAAATTTCTGTGCCGTCTGAGGTGGTGAAGCTCGTCATGTCATTGCGTCCTTCTTTGGGAGTCGCCGCTGTGGCGGCCTGAGCGACAGTCGCGCCCATGACCATTGCTGAAAGTGAGCCTGCAGCCAGCGCCGTCGCGCCGACCTTGAGCACCTGCCGGCGTGAGCTCGATGGTGTGTTGGGGGTGTCAGACACAGTCTTTACCTCTCTTGGGTCGTAGACGAAAGTCATCAGGGGTGGGCGCCAACGGTGCCCACCGCAAGGTCAGGAAGATTGATGCGTTTAGCCGTGCGAAGCGCCAGCACCGCTGGCGTCGCAGACCTGTATGGAGAGCAAAGCGTCATGGGCCATCAGAGTGTCGAAGGCAGGTTGGAACAGATGCTCGAAACTGGCTCGCATCGCATCGATGGAATTCCAGGCGCAGTGAATGGCCCAACGCCCCACAGGGCGCTCTGCGGTGTCCAATTGGCAGCACACACAACCAACTGAGGCATTAAGACGCGCCACCGATTCCTGCATCAGGTGCCCACAGGTTTGGGAAAAGCACTCGCGGGTATGAATCAGAACGACTTTTTCCAACGCATCGGTGTTCATTGGATTCCCCGCTGGATGGCCAGTGCCGAGTCATCAAGCCGCCGAGGGGGCAGCGCAAGTAAATGCTCGAGCTGATCGTATGATCTTGCGCGCGGGGGCGGTGCCCCATTATCGGTTCGCATAGGCAACCCACACCTTGGTATGAGGTATCAGCAAGGGTATCGCCGGGTCACAGGCTTCAACATCGAGGCAGTGGGCGACTGAGACCTGAGAAGGTCGTGGCAGGAATCACGACGCTTTTCGTCGTTTTATTTTCAAATCCCCAACGGCACGATGTGGCGGACCTCCTCCTAGGAAATCGCCGCCATGACTGTTTCACCGTCCAACCTTCCCGCCGCACACATGCCTCGTATCGCCATTTCGGGCGCCACCGGCCGGGTCGGTGCGCAGTTGATCAATAGTCTGATCAGCGACCCTGTCAAGCTCCTCGCTCTCACGCGAACACCGGCCAAAACCCGGTTTCCATCCGGAGTCGACGTCGCGAGCATTGACTTCGACCAGCCGGACACACTGCCCCAGGCACTTGATGGCGTCGACACGCTGTTTCTGGCACACGGCACTTCAGACCGCCAGGTCGACAATGAAATTGCACTGATTGACGCGGCTGTAGTGGCGGGCGTAACACATATCGTCAAGCTCTCGGCGATGGGGCCGGCGACACCGCTCAACCCATTCGCCTGGCACATGCGCATCGAGGCCCATCTAGCGATCCAGCCTGTGGCATCTACCGTTCTGCGGCCCACGGCCTTCGCTGACGTACTCAAACGCGCTGGGGCCCAGGTGGCGAATGGAACCTGGGGCGGATCGGCAGGCATCGGAGCAGTCAACTTCATCGACACTCGGGATGTCGCGCAGGCCGCCAGGGTCGCCTTGCTCGAAGAAGTCAGTACGCGCTCCCAGCGGGCTTATCACCTGACAGGGCCTCGCGCCTGGACGATGCAAGACATTGCCGCTGAACTGACCCGCCAGCTGCAGCGGCCCGTTGCTTACCATCAGCGCTCTGCCACCGAGCATCGCGCAATGCTGATCAGAGAAGGCGCATCAGCGCTGATGGCCGATCTCCTGAGCGGTATGGACTTGATGTATCACGAATCGGCGCTGTCGGAGATCACCTTGACTGTTGAACAGATGACAGGCCAATCGCCGCGCGATTTATCAGACTGGTTGATTGAGAACATCAGCCTGTTCCGCTGATGCTTTGTAATTCAGAGACGAACGTCGTGCAGGCTGGGCAGCGATCCTTTCACACCAAGGTATAGCTGAGCTGTATTCAGGTAGGAGTGAGGCCCGAGGCAAACTGGCTTATCGTTTTCCCCACGCCAGATTTCGATCAACGCTCACATCGATTGCGAGGGGCATTCGTCATGGACAGTTGGAACATACGCCAGCCAAGCGACTCTGTCGGTCTTATGGCCACCCGACATGCCACGCTGAGTTCGTCCCAGACGTGCGAACATATCGCACTGCTGGAGTTGCTACAGCAACACCTGACGACCACCGTCCAGTTGCACCAGTACGTCCAAAGCCTGGAAATCAGGCTGCGCAATGTGAGCTTTGTCGACGTCCGGGAGTTGTTCCATCGCATCGGGGTTGCCACCGAGCATTGCTCGGCATTTCTCGATGAGCGGATTCGCGAAATGGGCGGCGCAATGCTACTGCAACGGCAGATCGTCAACGCGCTGAGGCTGAATCAGGACGATCGCTGGTACGAATTGAGTTTCGCAGCTTGCATCGATCAGATCACCCAACGAACACATGCTTTGATGGCGTTTTCAGCTCAGGCCAAAAGATTAATGGATCGCGCCGTCATTAGTGGCGATTACAACAGCCTGCATGTCATGACCGACTGCGTCTATCAGATCAGCCAACTCGTAGCGCTGATCCAGATCCATATCCCTCTGGAGCCGATGGCAATTGCCAAACAGGCTTCAGCCCGATCAGAAAGAGGATGAACCAGCAGGCTTGTCGGTGAGTTCTGACGCAACGCCAGACGCACTCTCTCGCTTGAGAGAACCATCACCTGGAATAAAGGCTGACGAAGGCAGGGTGAACACATGCAACTCCCCGCTTGATGGCGTTACTGAGCGTCCGCAATGGGTCGAAAGCCGACGCCTAAACCTGAATACTGTTCAGGCGTACCGATTTTCCCCCTCATATCCTTCGTCAGGAAAAAGCCAGAGGCAAGACGCTTTTCTCAATCACTACTCCGAGGTCATGGGCCTTCTTCTGAAATGTACGACTCCCCAGAGCAGCCCAACTACTGCGGACACGGTTGAAGCGCCGAGCACACTCAGTTTTGCTGCTGCCAGCAACTGCTCTTCATCGAAAGCCAGCCCGGCGATAAAAATCGACATTGTGAAACCGATGCCCGCAAGTAGACCTACGAGCATTACCCCCGCCCAGTCCAGTTGCTCGGGCAATCTGCAAAGGCCAGTACGAACCAATACGAATGTGGCCAGAACGATACCTATGGGCTTGCCGAACACCAATGCCGTCACCACGCCATACACGACGGAAGCCGTAGCGGCGTCACCGAAGTGAGCGCCCCCAAAGCTAACCCCCGCGTTCGCCAGTGCAAACAGCGGCATGATGACGAACGCTACCCATGGGTGAAGGCGTTCTTGGACTCTCTGCACAGGAGGAAGTACCTCTCGCTCAGCGAATCTGATCTTCTTAAGTGGCGCCGATACTTTTTTCTGTCCCTCATGAACTCGATGCGTAAGATCGCGAAACGCATACGTCATGATCTCCAGTGGCCGTTCCGAAGAAGGCGCCGATCTAACGGGTGTGATAAGCCCAAGGACGACACCCGCCAGCGTTGGATGCACGCCTAGCTTATGCAGTCCGCTCCACATGATCGCGCCTGGGAAAACATAGAGCCATGCTGAACCTATTCCCATCCGTTGCATTGCCAGGACAAGCGCTAAACCACCGACCGCGATGCCCAGACCGACAAAGTCCAGGCTAGTCGTATAGAACAGCGCAATGATCAATATCGCCGCAATATCGTCGATGATGGCGAGCGCCAACAAGAAAACCCGTAGGTTGCCGGGTATCGATTTGCCAAGCAGAGCAAGTACACCAACGGCGAAAGCGATATCAGTGGCTGTGGGCACCGCCCAACCATGCACAGAGTCGGCCCCAAAGTTGTAGACAAGGTAGATCCCAGCCGGAACCAGCACGCCACCCAAGGCAGCCCCTAGAGGCAAGATTGCCATCTTGGCGTCGGATAAGGCTCCGTCTTGAATCTCTTGCCGGATCTCCATTCCTACCACGAGAAAGAAGATAGTCATCAGCCCGTCATTGACGAGAAAGTGCAGTGACTCTCCGATGCGGAATGAGCCAAAACTCAGAACAACGCGGGTATGCCAGAACGCTTCGTAGGACAGACTTGCCGGGCTGTTGGCCCACAGCAACGCGGCGATAGCTGCGAGTACCAGGACGATGCCGCTTACCGCTTCGATATGGCTAAATCGCTCGACGGCCGCGAGCGCTTTGGCAGTCAAAATTTGCGGACGGGGGATTACGTTTGATGCGGGCGTATTTGGCGCAGGCATGCAGACTCCTCACTGGCGGCCCGACCTGTGCTGGAATTTAACCTGCGAATTGGCGAAATGCCGTACGCACCCGAGCTAATTGTACTAATGACGGAATGCGTACTGCAAAGCATGGAACACGCTCATTTCAGCCTCGGCTTAAAAGCGGCAGCATCCATATATGCTTTGTCACACCGCGTAACGTCGGCCGGAAGCAAATACTTCCGTATGCATCTGCTCATTCCACAACATGAGGGGCTGCTCCATTAGATTTTCGAAACATTTAGGCTGGTCGAATAGTAGCAACAACAGTCGCTATAGTGTGGACGCTGCATTCCCTCGGCACATGAGCCAACGGTCATACTCCTTTCAACAGCACTAGCACGGTTTTTTCCTACTGAGCACAAGGCGAAGTCCATGTTTGAACTAGTTTCTAGCTAAGTCCACCATCTGTCAGCGGGTGCCACGCATGGTCAAACGAATTGGTGGGGGCCTACAGAGAGCATCTGAAGGTCAGCCATTGGGAACTGTGTACGCAGCAGAGATGCGATTGAGATCATTCCAAGGGTAGGCAGCATAGCGCTCATAGCTGCAACCTCGAGAATGCTCGAACGGTAGAGACGCCTCTGATTCTTCCTGTTCAGAATGACATGTGCGGCAAAACACGAGACCGCCGTCCAGCCGCCAGAGGGAATTCCATCTCAATAAACGATCGCTGCTGCTCATTTGCGTAACCTGAATTTTGAGACAATGAGTTGCCCCATGGTTTGGGCGATCGATCTGACCTAACGTTCATAAATAAAACACCCGTCGGTCGAGTATTCTTGGCTAATGCAGCTGATGCAGCGCCTTGCCAGTATTCAGGGAGCACCCGAGTCTAAGGTGGTATTGCTTAGGCCAACGACACAGAGTGGAATGCCCCCTTATTTCATCGTTGGCTGCTTCGGTGGTGGTGTGAGCACCCTCTACCCCCCCCCCTTCAGGGCACTGGGACCAAGCTACCTCCCCAAATAAGATGCCTCACGGCGTGGTTTAGGTTTCGACACCGTGGGTGTCCTCATGCCATAGGCGCCTGATCACATCTCAAAAATGCTGTCGGGGTTGTCTAGAAGCGCTGCGCTGAGCAACCTGCGACGTGATCTTCGTAGAGCCATTTGGATCAAGCTGCGTATTTAGTTAGTCTCGCGTCCGGAATGTGTCGAAACCCAAAAGGAACTGCTCCGGGTGATCAAGCCATTAACGCTGTTACGTCGACGTTTTGCCTCCATGCGGTGGCGTACCCGAACCACCCTCTGGGCCGCTGCCACCCTTGCCGGGCTACTGGTAGTAATGTTCGCGCGCATGGCGGACTTTGCCTTGACTCAATTTGCTGAACAGACTGCCGGGCGACCTTGGTTGCCATTCATTCTTACCCCTATTATAGGGATGCTGGTGGTCTGGCTAACGACGCGCTTCTTCGCCGGAGCTCAGGGCAGTGGAATTCCGCAAGTGATTGCGGCGACTCGCATGGTTCATCAGGGAAAGCCAGTCGAAAAATTGGTTTCATTGCGTATCGCTTTTGCCAAGATCAGCCTTGGCACGCTTGCGCTGACCGGGGGTTTTTCAGCTGGGCGTGAGGGGCCTTCGGTGCAGGTAGCTGCATCGATCATGCATTACTTCCACCGCTTTCTTCCTAATGCGCGCATCGTGCGCGTCGAGGATCTGATCCTGGCCGGTGGCGCAGCGGGTATTGCAGCTGCATTCAACACGCCCCTTGCAGGAATAGCATTTGCGGTGGAAGAACTTGGTCGCAAACTCGAAACCCGCACCAGCGGTGTTCTCCTCAGCACCATCATTCTCTCAGGGATGGTCGCCATTGCCTTGCAAGGTAATTACAACTACTTCGGCCATTTTGACGTTCAGAAAATCAGTGTCGATATTTTTATCCCGGTATTGGGGATCGGAGTCGGTTGCGGCTTGTTGGGAGGCATGTTCAGCCGAATGCTGCTGTGGCCTCAGCGACACGCGCGCTTCATCTTGTGGGAATGGCGGCGACTGCATCCCGTGTGGTTCGCGGGAATCTGCGGGGTAATCTTGGCAATTTTGGGCTGGCTAAGCGGCGGGATGTCGTTTGGCAGCGGTTATGGCATCACTTCTCAAATAATCGCCTCCGATGTGGGTCTGCCGTGGCACGCGCCAATCACCCGATTTTTAGCAACCGTTGTCACTTATTTCTCTGGCATTCCGGGCGGAATTTTTGCTCCTTCATTGGCCGTAGGCGCTGCGGTAGGCAGTAACATCGCCGACTATTTTCATCTGGCCGCGCAGCCCATTATTGCCCTTTGCATGGTTGGATTCTTGGCCGCCGTCACACAGTCCCCGATTACCTCGGCAATTATCGTGATGGAGATGATCGACGGCCATGGTCTGGTGATCAGCCTCATGGCCGTTGCCTTGATCGCTAAAGCTGTGAGCTCAAGAATGGGACCAGAGCTGTATCAGCAACTAGCGCGCGGTTTCCAAGAATCGGCGCAGATATCGCGGCCTTGAGAAGTGCGCAGATTAACCTCTCAACTATGATCGCCGCCCAAGCGCCTAGCGCAAGGTCGGTCCTACGGAGATCGGATCAGACACCATAACCATGCCTACTCGAAGAACTTCGACTAGAGAGGCCAGGCGAGCGTTATGCAATGTTCGACACAGAACATCAGGCAAAACGCCCGATATCCAACCCGAAATATACTTATAACTGATTGATTAATAACAGTTAATTTGTTATCCAGTGCTGGCACAAATGCTGCGTTACAACAGTCATTCAAATGACCGCTGTGGAATAACATATTGTGAAAAATCACTTCGACCGCTTGGCCATAGCTTTTTCAGGTTTTCAGACCAGTACCAGAAATCGGCCAGATGGCGGAATCCTGTTCGAAATCAAGGATGGCGGCGGACGTAAAATAACGCGAGCCATTTCGTATCTGCAGCTGCATAACGCGCTCCAGATGGAATGGCTTATCAGCTCAATACGCCGTGATCTGGCAGTTCTGCCAGAAGAGGCTCCTGCTATCGCTGCACTGCAAAGCCAGCAGCGGTTCGACATGCCCACCTACGTTTCTCGATAAACACCCGTCAGTGTCTCACTCGTGGCCTGCGCTCAATGCTGGTGAATGTCAGGGATGGTAATTACCGGCAATAGATCCAAAAATGTTTGCCCAGGCTTGGTGCGTCCCAGGGCGCGGCTGCGCGGCAAAATACATTCGCTCCCCAAATTGCATCATCATTCAAGTACTGTTCAAATATACATATCTACCGATGAAATACGCCTCGTGACTACTGACTGGAGCAGCAATGGCGAATCACCCTACACGTGTCGACAATAGCTCCACCGGCGATATAAGTGGCTCGGACCACAACATTTTTTTTGCAGCGGTAGAAACCACTCGCATGCCGATGATCGTGACCGACCCTAAGCGGCCAGATAATCCGATCATCTTTGCAAATAATGCTTTCATTGACATGACCGGATACCGCCTGGAAGACATCCTCGGGCACAACTGCCGATTCCTGCAAGGGCCAGAGACCGATCCATCGGCAGTTCGAGAGGTCCGCGACGCCATTGCAGCTGAAAAGGAGGTGGCCGTCGAGCTGGTCAATTATAAAAAGGACGGTTCTACCTTCTGGAATGCGCTATTCATTTCGCCGGTATACAACGAGTCAGGCGAACTGATTTATTTCTTTGCCTCGCAGTTGGACGTCAGTCGGCGTCGGGATGCAGAAGACGGACTACGCCAGGCGCAGAAGATGGAGGCGCTGGGTCAGCTGACTGGGGGAATCGCGCACGACTTCAATAACCTGCTACAGGTAATGATCGGCTACCTGGACATGATCCAGCGTACTGCCGACAAGCCACAGTACGATCAGCATAGAATCCTTCGCAGCGCCGCCAACGCCCGCGATGCGGCAGAGCGGGCCAAAACGTTAACTCAGCAATTGCTCGCATTTTCTCGCAAGCAGAAGCTTCAGGGCCGCGTTGTCAACCTCAATGCCATCGTGAACTCATCGCAGGAGATGGCCGAGCGCACGTTGATCGATACGGACATTCGTCTGGCTCTGGCTGAGGACCTCTGGAACTGCAGGGTGGATACCACCCAGACCGAAGTCGCACTGTTGAACATCTTTATCAATGCCCGTGATGCGATGGAGTCGAAGGAAAGCCGCCGTCTGACCATTGAGACCAAGAATGTAAGAATCCAGGATCTTGGATCAACCTCGTATGACGGCCTGATGCCCGGCCGTTATGTCAGCGTGGCAATTACCGATAATGGTACTGGTATGCCGGCGGCGATCGTCAATCGGGTCATGGATCCTTTCTTCACCACGAAAGACGAGGGTAAAGGCTCCGGGTTGGGGCTGTCGATGGTCTACGGGTTCATGAAGCAATCTGGAGGGACTGCGCGCATTTATTCAGAGGAAGGGATAGGCACCACAATACGCATGTATTTTCCTGCCGATGACAGTCAGCTCCACATTGTGCCCACCAAAGAAAGTGTCATTGAGCAATTCGGTCATGAGCGGGTTCTCGTTGTGGAAGATCGTCCTGACGTCGCCGAGCTGGCCAGGATGGTGCTGGAAGAATATGGCTACCTTTGCGAGCTCGCCTATAGCGGTAAGGAAGCATTGGCTATTTTGAAATCCGAGCGCTTCGATCTTCTGTTCACCGACCTCATCATGCCAGGCGGCATGAATGGCGTCATGCTTGCACGGGAAGCAAAGCGCATTTACCCAGAGCTCAGGGTACTGCTTACCACAGGGTATTCGGAAAATTCGCTGGAGCGCACTGACGCAGGAGGCAACGAATTTGAAGTCATCTCCAAGCCCTACATCCCGACCGACTTGGCAAAGAAAGTCCGCCAAGTCCTACAAGGCCCTAATGGTGTCAGCTGAAACTTCGCAATCCGCATTCAGCGATACAGGTGTGGGAAAGCCATCCATAAGCAGATTGTGGCTAGATCACACCAAACCGGTCGCATTGGCGGGTGCTTCAGTGTTGTGTAGACGATGGCAGAGCAAGCGGAGTATGACTAGACAAGCACGGCGGTCTGATCCGCCGTCATGCCATTAGCAAGGGCATTAAAAAGCACAACCCCCTGAAATTATCCAAAATCTCGTGAAGCGCTATCCAAGGAAACTCGGATCCCGGATGACGATATTGGCAGTGCTCGGTGTGTGGGAATGCCCGTTCGGCATCCATCAACCCTTGTCCCGCCAAGCAACCATGGCAGACCAATGATCCACCTGAAATTTGAAACATGGCGTTCCATTGAAGCAGCCTGTGTTCCGCATCCATGGCGTCCTGCCTCTCGTATCAGTGAGCTCCTTCAACATACCTCATTGCAGCGGCGAGTAAACGCTCAATCGAACCACCTCGTTTGAGGGACTCAACAGACTGGCGGTTAACGGCCAGGAGCAGTCTCTCGCCAAGGGCAGCCATCGACTCTGGAGTCAGCGCTGCGACTCTTCGGCAAATGGTGCTACAAACTGAGCATATGACGAAATGAATAGAGGCAAAATGAATCTGCTGAGTCCCGATCTGCGTGAAGACCTCCTCGAAGTGCTGGATGAGGTCTCTACGCTGATGTCCGCTGAATATGCGCAGCTTGGCCCCTTGCCTGATGATCATCCACTGGCACAGTCAGGTCTTGAGAATGGGGCAGAGATCGTTCTGGACTACATCGCACACGGCGAAGCGAGTGTCGCACTCGATCATCTGTTCTACATGATCAAAGAGCCTCCTCTCGCTATCTCTGCCAAGTCTGCCGAGAAGCTAGCTCGGCTTGCCAAAGTGTTCGAAATGCCCTTGACCTGGAGGGCATGAGGTCTGATCGTAGAGTAGAACAGGACACGCCATTGGCGCAGCGGAAGGCGGCTATCGGCCAGAAGCAGACCGTCAGCACCCGCCGTGCTGTTGGACTTCGCACTCCAAGACGCCTGATGTGGCAGTCCGCCCCGAGTCGATTGCTGTGATTCAGTCAGGATGAAAAAGACTTGGATCAAGCTAAAGGCTCTAACGAAATCGCGACCGTTTTACCCAGGGTTTACAGACCTGCTCAGCTCAACCTTCATTGAAAGGCCCCACCTGGAATCCCACCTGGCCGCCTATGAATTCCCTCACCCAAATATCTCGCATCTCTTCGCCTGCACCTTTGACCGCGAAATCGATGTCCGGCTTCAAGCGTGCGACAACGCCCAAAAGAGCAAGCACCGACCAGCTGTCCAACGCGATGTATCCGCGACCTTCAGTGCATGCACTCACGAGATTGGTAAACACGTCATGGCTAAGACGACTCTCATCCATATACGCGATCAAATCGGATCGCACATCGTTCAGTGTCAGCAGATCTCCCTCCAGCGGTTGAACCCAAACGTCGGTATGAAAGCTCATTGACTGATCTCCAGGTGATAGGCGGCAACACCTTCCAAATTTCTTGCGCGAGATCCATCCAGATGTCGGGTTACGCACGTCAACCCCAAAAGCGCTTTTGCCTCCAGATCTAATCCTGACGCTTGAGCCACTCGCCAGGCGGGATCCCCATTTCCTGAACAAACGCTCTGCTCAAGGCTGCCTGCGAGCTGTATCCCACTGAGGCAGCAACCACTTTCAACTTCACACGCTGTTTCATCAGATCCCGGGCCAGTTTGATTCGCCAGGCAGCGAGGTACGCAATCGGCGTGACACCCACCACCTTCAGAAACTGCGTGGAGAATGTCGACCGTGACATGCAGGCCAGGTCGGCAAGCTGCTTTACGGTCCACTCCTGTTCTGGGTTGAGATGAATCTGCTGGATCGCTTTGCCCAACTGAGGGTCGACGATTGCTGACAGGCTGCCGCTATCGATCATGCCTTCACGTATGGCCGTGCGTATCAGTACAACCAGGATGTACTCGAACAGCACGCTCAGCCCTTTGCGATGCCCGACATTTTGCTCGCGATATTCGGTCAGTAATGCCTGGATCACGGGCAACACCGGATCGATGTCCTGAAAGGAAAATACCAGGGTGTCGGTAACGCCGAGCGGAAACGATCGCCCCATGCTCACACCGAACTCGAACGTGGCGCAGATGATGTCAGCACCGGTGTCGGTGGTGGGTTCCAGTTTGTACCGACAAGTGCTTGGGCACAGCAGCACCGTCGGACCGTCAAGGGCGATGCGGGGATGGCCACGGCGGACCAGATCCATCCCGCCTTTTTCAACGATGTGGACGAATGCGGTGCCGTCGGGCTTGTTGATATCGAGCGTGTCGTAGACCTTGCCCGCATAGAACAGGCGGCCCGTCATCTGGATGCGATCAAAAAACTCGGATAAGGCGTCCATTGAGTCGCTCAGGCAAAAAAGTCGGACGCCGAGAGAAAACTGCAACGGCGCGAAGGCGGAAAATAGCCCTACTTGCAGGCCACCACGGCGCCCCGCCCAGACAGCGCCCGCAAGAGGTTATTCCAATTCGAGGAGCCTCACAATGAGCACTGATTCACGCAAAACCGGCAACCCGAATCCGAAATATCAGGATCCTGCAGACGCGATTCTACCCGGCACCGGATTCCAACTGGACCTGGCGCGGGCAGCGCTGGTGATCATTGATCCTCAAGTGGATTTCCTGAGTGAAAAAGGCGTGACCTGGCCGTTGGTGGGGAACAGCGTGACTGAAAATGGCGTGGTCGATCACCTCGGCCAACTGTTCGAGGCCGCCAAGAAAGCGGGCATCGAAGTCGCCGTTTCGCCGCATTATTACTACCCTTGCGACCACACATGGGAGCACGGCGGGCCGCTGGAAAAAATGATGCACGACATCGGCATGTTCGACCGCAGCTCGCCACTGGATCTGAGCGGGTTCGATGGCTCCGGTGCCGACTTCATGCCGCAATTCAAACCCTACATCCTAGATGGCAAAACCATCATCTGCTCGCCTCACAAGGTCTACGGCCCGCAGACCAACGACCTCACCCTACAACTGCACAAAAAGGGCGTTTCGCAGGTGATCCTGGCCGGGATGGCCGCCAACCTGTGCGTGGAATCGCATTTGCGTGATCTGGTTGAGCAAGGCTTCGAAGTCGTCGTTGTACGCGACGCAACAGCGGCGCCGCAGATTCCGGAAGGCGATGGCTATCACGCTGCTCTGATTAACTTTCGCTTCGTTGCTCACGCATTGTGGACCACTGAGCAAGTGCTGGCGAAACTGGCCTGATAGTCCACTCCTTATGTGCAAATGATGTGAGGATTCGAGCGGTCGCTGACGACAGTGGGGCGAATGTAGACAGCCTTCAAAACTCTCGATCAACACGGGTCACAGAAGCCGCTCACGCTTCTCCATCAGATAATCGATAAAGAGCCGAACCCGCATGGGGACCTGCCTGCCAAACGCGTGCAGGGCATGGATCGATGTAGTTGCCATTGGCTCATCTGCCAATACACGCATGAGCGTTCCGCGCTCTATCTCATTGCGCAGTGCAAATGCGGGCAGTTGAACGATGCCAACGCCTTCCAGGGCAGCTTGGGTCAGCGTCACGGCATCATCTGTGTCGAAGGAGCCGTCGGGCAAATAGCTGCGACCATCAGCGAATATGAACGGGTACGGGCGCCCGGCCAGCAGATACCTGAGGCAAGCATGGTGCTGCAGGTCCGCAAACCTTTCGGGATGGCCTTTGGCGGCCAGGTACCCGGGCGAGGCTGCCAAAACGTAGGGAATGTCAGCCAGGTGCCGCCCGATCAATCCCGTGTCGTCAAGGTTGCCGATGCGTATGGCCAAGTCATACCCCTCACGGATGATATCCACATTGCGGTCAGTCACGGTGACCTCAAGTTTGATGTTGGGACTCCGTTCAGAGAACTCTTTGACCCAGCCCGAAACCAACGACCTGCCGACCAACACAGGCACCGTTATCCGCAGAAGCCCTTTGGCTGACCCTGCGGATTGCACGACATCTTCCGCACTTTCGATGCCTTGAAGCAGAGGCGCTACGAAGTCGTAATAGAGGCTCCCCTCCGCCGTCAGATTCAGCGTTCGCGTGGACCGTTGCAGCAATCTTACGCCCAGTCGTTTTTCTAGACGCGCCACACTTTTGGACACCGCGGATGGACTCGCGCCCAACACTCTTCCGGCCCCGCTAAATGATCCTGAGTCAACGGTGCGCACAAATGCGACGAGACCGGCAGTTTTTTCGACGATGGTGACCATTCAAGAATTCCAGGCAAAAAAGAAATGAATAGTTGGCGGATGGTGGAAAAAAACAGGCCGATTAGGATAGCAAACACATTAAATCGGAGCCGGCAGAATGAACAAGCTAGATGGGAAAGTGGTAGTTATTACAGGAGGTGCTCAGGGGTTGGGAGAGTCCCACTCAAGGCTCTTCGCAGAACTCGGTGCCCGCGTCGTCATCACCGATGTCGAGGCCGGTGCCGGCTTCAAACTTGCGCAAGAGCTGACAGCGATGGGGTATGTCGCGAGCTTTCAAGAGTTGGACGTGCGCGACGAAGCCAACTGGAGTCAGGTCATCGAACAGGTTCTCGAGCAGCATCGTCGTATCGACGTGCTCGTGAATAACGCGGGGATCTACCTTCGCACCCCCCTTGAAGAGACGAGCGCTCAGCAGTTCGACAAGCTGATGGCAATCAACGTGAAAGGCACGTTCCTGGGATGCAAAGCGGTGGCACCTGTCATGCGTGCACAGGGCGGCGGTGTGATCGTCAACACCGGTTCAATCGCGGCAATGGTTGCCAATCTGGATGGTGAAGTTGCTTATTGCGCCAGCAAAGGCGCCATCAAGATGCTTACCAAAGCCATCGCATCCGATCTTGCCGGAGCCAACATCCGGGTCAACTCCGTGCATCCCGGAGTCGTCAACACGCCTATGGCTGCAGATTTTTTTAAAGACCCAGACCTCGCCCGTGAATTGCTCGGGACAACGCTCATGAAGCGTGCTGCTGCTCCTGCTGAAATTTCACAGGCAATTGCATTCCTGATCTCCGATTCAGCTTCTTTCATGACCGGCTCCGATCTCGTGGTTGACGGTGGATTCACCGCAGTGTGATCCGATCATGACCCTGTTCATCCCTTTGGCTGGGAAACCAGCCTTTTTTTAATACTATTATCGAAAGGTACATACATGAACGATCTGACTGGCAAAGTCGCCATCGTAACTGGGGCATCAAAAGGTATTGGCGCGGCCATTGCCAAGGCGTTGGCATCCGCGGGTGCCGCCGTTACGGTCAACTATGCGTCCAGCAAGTCTGGTGCGGACCGCACCGTGGCTGAGATCCTGAACAATGGTGGAAAAGCAATTGCGGTCCAGGGTGATGTCGGGTCATCTGCCGACGTGAAAAGAATGTTCGAAGAGACCCAAGCCGCATTTGGCGCTCCATCTGTACTTGTCAACAATGCGGCTACTTTCGAATTCGAGCCGTTTGAAAACGTGTCGGAGGAGGAGTTTCACAAGGAATACAACACCAATGTTCTGGGTCCAATCCTGACCATTCAGCAAGCGCTGAAGTACTTCCCCAAGACGGGCGGCAGCGTGATCAACATCAGCTCTATCTCAAGCAAGAATCCGGTCCCTACAGCAGTGCTGTATTCCTCGACAAAAGGAGCGATTGACGCGCTGTCTGCCGGTTTGGCCAAGGAACTTGGACCGCGAAACATCAGGGTGAATGTTGTCGCTCCAGGTGGCACTGAAACTGAAGGAACAGAGCGTATCGGCCTGGTTGGCAGCGAACAGCAACAGATCATGGCAGCTGCCACACCGCTGGGACGCTTCGGTCAGCCAGAGGATATTGCCCCGGCAGTCGTGTTCCTGGCTTCTGACGATTCCGCCTGGCTAACCGGCGAGCGCATCAATGCCTCGGGTGGCTTGCGCTAACCGGTAACGGATCGCGAAATTTTTTCACGCCAGCGCCTCCTTTCCTCGACGAGCAACTCGAAATCTCCTTATTCGAATTTCGAATAAATGAAAGTTGTCGTCGAGGGCTACTTGCCGAAGTCTGGATTAGGGACCCTGTCGTGACTGATCACACGAGGAAACAAAGAATGTCGCTTCAACTCAAACTCGATGCCGTGAAACATGACTTTGAATCCAAAGTTCCAGCTCAAGCCCTTGCCGTGATGGAGAAGTCCACCCAGGATCTCGTGAGCTCCAAACAGGCAGAGCGCGCACTAAAGAGCGGCGATAATGCACCCGCCTTCACGCTGGCTGATTCCGATGGAAACACCGTCACATCCAAGGATCTGCTGCTGAAAGGTCCGCTGGTCATCACCTTCTACCGAGGAGTTTGGTGTCCCTACTGCAACCTTGAATTGCAAGCTCTCGAAGCCTTGCGCAGCGAGATCGAATCGCGAGGCGCGACGCTGGTTGCCATTTCCCAGCAGACAGCCGGCAACAGCAGAGCTTCGCGCCGTGACAATGCTGTTTCCTTTCCGATCCTGATCGATCAGGGCGGGATGCTGGCCGACGCTTTCGGCATTCGCTGGGCGCTGCAGGGCGAAATCAAAGCGCTGTATGAGCAGTTCGGCGTCAATCTCCAAACGTTCAACGGCGAGTCAAGCTGGACGCTGCCAATGCCTGCCCGATACGTGATCGATACACAAGGCGTCATTGCTTATTCCGAAATCAATCCGGATTACACCCAGCGCCCTGAGCCCGTTGAGTTGCTGCCGGTTCTGGATGCATTGGCAAACAAAACGGTCGCCGGCAAGACCTTGGCAGGTGCGCTGTGAGGCTGTACTACCATGCAGGGGCATGTTCAACCTCCAATCTCATCGCGCTGGAAGAAGCCGAACTGAGTTATGAGGCAATCCCCGTGGACCTCTCAGATCCGCACAGTCCGGCCACTGCACACGTAAAAAAGCTGAACGCAATGGCGCAGCTCCCTGTACTGGTGCTCGATGATGGGACGGTTCTCACCCAGAATGTTGCAATTCTTCCTTACATTGCAGACCTTGCTCCCGAAAAATCTCTGTTCCCTCCAAGGGGCAGGCTTGAGCGCGTACAGGCGGAAAGCTGGTTGTCTTTCATCGCCGCAGATCTGCACACGGCGTTTGCTACGGAGTATGCATGGACATTGATCTGGGATAGAAACTCTCCTGAATGGGAAAATGCACAACAATTCTGGATGCTGCGGCTTGATCGGAGACTGAAGGTGCTGGATGACCGACTGGCACACCATGACTTCATCGCAGGGTCCAGCTTCACTGTTATTGATGCCTATGCATTGATTGTCCTGAACTGGGCGGAACCGACTGGGTTTTCAATATCGTCTTATGAAAACATTATGCGGTACCTGAAACGCTTGAATGAGCGACCAGCCGTTCAGCGGGTGATGAAGCGCGAGGGATTATCCGGTTGAATCAGCAATGCGAACACAATCGTATCCTGCCTCCGGTGAGCATGCCTCATGAGTGATCGGCTCGCCGCGCTGCGCCTGTTTGTGCGAGTCGCCCGGACTGGGAATTTTTCGGCCGCCGGGCGAGAGCTGGGGTTGTCACAACCTTCAGCGTCGAGGGTCATGTCGAATCTGGAAAAGGACGTAGGTGCGATTCTTGTCGCTCGTTCAACGCGCGCGGTGACGCTGACAGAAGCCGGGAAGCTTTATCTGGAGAGGATAGAACCCATACTACTGGCAATGGACGATGCCGATCACGCTGTCCGGGGAAACGGAGAACTCAGCGGGCACCTGAGA
Organism: Pseudomonas sp. efr-133-TYG-103a; assembly: GCF_030209235.1. Lineage (NCBI taxonomy): Bacteria > Pseudomonadati > Pseudomonadota > Gammaproteobacteria > Pseudomonadales > Pseudomonadaceae > Pseudomonas > Pseudomonas sp. efr-133-TYG-103a. The sequence goes on along the minus strand of NZ_JARVSK010000013.1, from coordinate 62,721 downwards.
GTGGGTGTCGCTACCAGCTTCGCGATACGAGAGGTCATTCCCCGCATGCGCCGCTTTCTGGACGACCATCCAAGGCTGCGCGTTGATTTTGTTCTGACCGACCAGATTCAGGACATGATCTCGGAGGCCATTGATGTCGCCTTGCGTTTCGGGCCCCTCGATGACTCTAACGCTGTTGCGCGACTGATAGGTCGCCCTGAGCGATTTCTAGCGGCCTCTCCCGGTTATCTCAAGCGATTCGGAGTACCGAGGTCACCAGCGGATCTGGCCAAACATTCAATCATCATGGGGCCATCGGGCTTCTCTCGGGAGGCCTGGGTCTTCCAACGCGATGGACGTAGCACGACGGTTCGAGTGGAAGGCAAAGTATCGGTAACTGTAAACGAGGCTGCTACGGCAGCGGCGTTAGCAGACCTGGGGATAATTTCGACAGGGACTTGGGGATGTCGATCAGAGATCGAGAGCGGCCGTCTCGTCAAAGTGCTTGCAGATTGGAAAATCGGTACTAAATCAGTCCACGCGGTGTATCCACCAGGCCACCCTATCAAGCCTTCGGCACGTGCATTGATTGATTTTCTTCACGCGGAATTGAATCACCGAATTTTGCCGGATGACACGTAAACGCCAATAGCATGGAGGCAGATCCGCCGACTACGTATCTGCTCGCCAGGACGAGACCTACTGCTACTACGAAAAAGTCATCCCTGCTTTCCAGACCCCACATTTAGCGCTGAATCCAAACGCGCAGATAGTGGCGCTCCGTTACAAACAGCATCATCCGAAGCACTCTGACAATCAGGAAGTTACGAAGTGATTAGTGAAAGAAAGATCCCTCGTTCAACCAGGGTGGCGATGACCGCGATGATGCTGATGGCGCTTACCGCTACTGGCGCACAGGCATCAATGCGGTGTGAAAACGGCATAGCGTCTGAAGGCGACTCCACCGATCAGGTACTCCGAAAGTGCGGCGCTCCGGCTAGACGGGAGCAGACCGGTATCATTGAAGACCGACGGGTCCTGGATCATCGGGAGTTCATCGGCGCCGAGGAATGGGTATATGGGCCCCGAGGCGGGATGTACCAATATTTAAGGTTCGAAGGTTCAAAGCTGGTAAGGATTCGTAGCAAACGGTGATCTTGTACAAAAGAGGTGTCGGTATAGCCAGGGTACTTCCGCTTTGGGTCGACAGCAGCCAGAGCTTGACGACCTGCCCCGCCCGTACATGAAATGAAAGAAAATCGTATATTTCACTCGCCTGAAAATCCCCCCAACAGATTCAACCTATAGCCTGGTGTTAGTGTGAGCAGTTTTCTGTGCAGTACCTGCAACAAACAGCACGACGATCTACCGATGTGCTTCGGGCCGGGTGCGCCCGACCATTGGTTCTCGATGCCTGAATCCGAGCGCGCTGAGCGAGGTGAGTTGTCATCGGATCAGTGCGTGATCGATGACAAGCACTTCTTAAGCAACACCGCCTTGATAGTTCAGCGGCCGACAAAGCTGATAGGATGCCGCAGGATTTTGCTTCTTCTAGGAGCATCAGGTCTCCCACGATGAAGCGAAACAAGGACGGTTCGGATGGCAAACAAACTCGACAAAACGATCTGGCGCCGGCTTGGGATTATCGCTGTTCTGATTCCTGTAAGCCTGGCGTTCTCGTATGTGTGGTTTGGTGTCCTCTTCATCGCATGGACGCTTTGGGAGGATTTAACATCCCCTAGGGTTGAAGGCGCGCCGCCGCGCACTTGGGTAACGGCAACCCCCGAAGACGACGACTGGCTGGCCCTCTTCATCCGAGGCTGCGAATCGCCGGCGGAGTCAGCCTTCCTTAAGGCAATGGTCAGCGAATTTTGTCTTCTACCCAATGAGGGCAAGCTGCTTGCTCCTGGTATTTCACTGGCGATGCAAGTCAAGTTTCAACAATATCGTTTCGATTTCGTCATTAATAACATTTTCATTGTCGAGATTGATGGGGCGACATATCACTCCTCCCCAGAGGCAGTTGAGCGTGATCGGATCCGTGATGAATTTTCGCTCGCCCATGGGTTTAAGGTTCTGCGCATACCAGCGAGTGTTGTCTTTATTACTCCATTTAAGGCAGTACAGCAGGTCAAGCAATTTGCGCTTGAGCCAATTGCTGCGCAGTCTATCCAGATAGTCTCAAAGGATCCTGTAGCTCTGTCTGGGGTGAAACGGAAACCCATCGAGCACTATCTCAAGAGCTTGAAGGGAGGTATTTTCTCGATTACCGAAGGGGTGTCAGAGCTGGCAAAGCAGATCGGTGACGCCAGCGTTCATCAGGCTGCAATAGGCGATTTCAGATCGGCTATAAGCCTCGAACGTTATTATATGGAATCCATGGTCAAAAAAACCGAGCACAGGATCTGGGAAGCGAATCTTGATCCCGAGCAAAGGGCCTTCGCCCAAGATTTACGTAATAAGCTAACTGAGGGCGAAACTCTCAGACCTCTTTCGGACGCCTTCAAGTGGGCCCGTATCATCTACCCGAATACGGTAACTGACCCTCTCATCCAGCAAAAAATTGTCTCTGAGTGTGAAAGCTTGTTTCTAGCTCGCAACCAGATGTTTTCGGAGATCGTAGATCGATGCATCAAGGATCCGGTATTTGGAAAAGTTTTCCGTGAGCTTATGGAGGAATCAAAGTTTCCGTATATGCACTTGGTTCACCCGATCCGGCCCAGGTTAAGCTTTCGTGCGCTGTTGAATGACTACAGTCATCAAGCCGAGAACGACGGTGCCAGTGACCTAAAATGAGCTGAAAAGAAGTGCCACATTACTGGAGCGCTCATCAGTCAACGCCATTATCGTTGCCAGTCCTCCTGTGCGGAATAAGAAAGGAGTGACCGCTTCTGTCCGCGGAGCCTGGTTAGGCAATGCGACAGAAAGTAACGTCGAAATTTTTATGGCGGGCTGAAAAGCCAGCTATATTTGATTGGCAGCAAAAAAAGCAGCGCCTATGGTAACCATCTTGCCTGCTTCGCCGAGCTTACGTATAAGCCCACCTCCGCTGCATGATCAAGACGATAAAAGGAAGACACATGTCGACAGAAACAGGAGAGGCTATAAATGGTGTGTATGATGAAGCGAAAGACTTTCTCATAATAGGCCTGACGGGACGTACGGGATCCGGCTGCTCAACTGCTGCTGGAAAATTAGGTGGCGCGGATTTCGACTTCCCAGCTAATGGTTATGAAGGGCTTACAGAAAACGAACTAAAAAAGCATAAAATAATCCACAAATATTTAAAAGGCCTGGAGTGGAGCCCGTTTTACAGGCTCGAGGCGCGATCAATAATCACGTATCATCTACTGTTACTCGACAGGGACCCTTTCATAACTTACCTGACATCCGTAGCAGAGGCAAATATTCTCCAAGAAGAAGCCGCTGCGAGCTATGACGACTTAGGCAATGTAAGGGAAGAGCTTCTCCGCCTTCATTCCTTCGACGGAAAAGTCGAACCAAGCGAAATTGACTCTTGGATTGAACTCTATTTTTCAACCATCCCTTCTGCCACTGAGGAATTAAAAAACAAGCTGGGAGGAGCAAGCTTCACAAAGCTTTATCAAACCACAGGAGACAATGTTAGATCATCAGGATTAGCAAATAGCGACTTTTTTGACGTTGAGAAACTATTTAATTTTCCTAAGCATCTAAATTTTTTGATCAAGCTTATTCGCAGGGCCACAAAAGCTAAAGGGGTGCCCTGCAGAGTCGTTATTGACGCTATCAGAAATCCATACGAAGCGTTTTTTCTTAAGAGAAGATATGCAAACTTTTACCTAATATCGATCAACACATCTAACTCTAAGAGGCTGAGCAGCCTGCATGAATATAGGAAGCTTTCAAGCCATGAAATAACCGCACTTGACAACAAAGAATATCCAGGGAAAATCACCGGCGCCAATAAATTCATTGCACAAAATATCCAAGCATGCATCGAAATCGCTGACATTCACATCCACAACTCTAAGTCGAGTGAGTTCCATCAAAATGATTTGGTAAGTCAACTAGCGTGGTATTTGGCACTGATGATGCATCCGGGGCTAGTGATGCCCACATCAGTTGAGAACTGTATGCAAATAGCGTACACGGTAAAACAGAGCTCAGGTTGCATATCGAGACAGGTAGGCGCTGTGGTTACTGACGATAGTTACAGCGTTAAGTGTGTCGGTTGGAACAGTACGCCGCAAGGGCAAACACCTTGCTTGCTGAGAAGCGCAGAAGACTTGCTGGGCGGAGTAAATGCTGATGATTATAGCGAATATGAGAAAAATGATAACGTATTCCGCAAAGCGCTTAGTGATAAATATTTTCAGCTGATCAAATCTGGCGCCACTCAAAAGCGAAATATTCCATTCTGCTTTAAGGCAATACAAAATGAAATTGAGGGGGAAAGAAATCAAGTCCATACTAGATCGCTGCATGCGGAAGAAAATGCCTTCTTGCAGATTTCGAAAAATGGCGGACAAAAACTTTGGGAAGGAATTCTTTTCACCACGGCGAGCCCCTGCGAGCTTTGCGCAAAAAAAGCCTACCAATTAGGTGTCGTTAAAATTATCTACATTGATCCTTACCCCGGAATCGCGACCGATCACATACTTTCTGTCGGAGCAAAAAAACCGATACTGGAACTGTATCGTGGCGCAGTCGGACGTGCATTCTATCAGTTATACCAACCATTGATGCCGTACAAAGATGAGTTGGAGCTGCTCTACGATATTCCCTCGTATCATAATCCTGAGAGCCCATCGAAAAAATTTCTCAAGCAAGAGAACAAAAAATTGCTCGCTGAGATTGATGCCTTAAGAGAGGAGCTGCGCCAAGCGAAGAGTAACAACTAGACGAGGTGGCTCTCAATCATTACGATCGACCAGTGATTCGGCTCGCTGAAACCGTGAAGTCCTGAAATGCGGCGTTGGATCGCATGACCGATATTTGTCACAGCTTGTGAGATTGGACGGTCGGAATGGCCAAAAGCGGCTCCGGACTCGAAAATCGATCACGCACGATAGACGATGCGCGCGCGATGCCATCCTAAACACAAAACAGGCCATCAGGGCCTGTTTTTTAATCTTGTAGGACGACTCAACTACGGAGATCGCCATATCGACATTGCTATTTCACCGCGGCTGCTGGATTGGGCTCTGTCTGAGCATCAGCCTCAACTTCTGTTACATCCGCGACTGGAATAGGCTTGGTCAACCCCCAGCAAAAACCATCAACAAAGTTACGACGATGTACATGCCAGAGATGCCGCCAATCACACCAGCGATGCCGTAATTGTTAAAGAGTCCGAGAACTACGAACGGCGATCCACTCAAACCCTGCAGAGACAAGGGGCACATTGTTCTGTTCGCCACCTATGATCGATCTGGCGCATATGAACGTCGCGCATTGGCAAGAGCACAGCGACCAGCGGAACATCGTGCACGTTGCCCGCGTTCCCATTCTGTTCGCATCGGGCGTTGAGGAAGGTGTTGAGATGAAGATCGGTGTAGACAGTGCAATTGTGGCCAACGCCGGGAGTGACCTGAAATTCGTTGAGCACTCGGGAAATGCGATCATTGCGGGCCGGCAGAGCCCGCAAGATCTAGAAGGCCTGATGGCCAGCTACGGGATTGAGATGCTGCAGAACAACGGGGTTGTAGAGACAGCAACTGGGCGTGCGCTTAATGCCGGTGAAAACAACAACCAGATCGCGTCAATGGCAACCGCAACAGCGTCAGCGATCGCAAAGGTTTTTGAGATGGTGTCGCGCTTCTCCAGGGTGAGCAACGCATCGTTCACTGTCGACATCAACACGGAATACGGGATCGACGCGAGTACTGAAGAGCTGCAGGCCCTGGCAACCGCTCGTGCGAATGGAGACCTAAGCCAGTTCGAATACCTGGCAAAGCTGAAGCGCCGGGGCGTGCTCAGGAATGACTTCAACCAGGAAGACAACGCGGACAGGCTGGCAACTGAGTACGTCGCCGCTTGACGGATTGATGTTAAAAGGCCCGCCTGTCGCTATGATGCTCATTCACAGCGGCGGGAGGCTCTATGACAGTCATCGATTTGTATTCAAAACGTAGGAAGCGTGAGCTCGGTATGGAGCCTGATGTCTACACGTACGACGACTTTAATGCGAACCTACGCGCTCAGATGTGCTACGTAATCGACGACGCACTTGGCATTCAAGATCGAAATGAGCAGGAGCGTAATTACGGAGATATTTGCGAAGTGCTGCGGCGGGAGTATGGGGTCTATAAGCTTGTAACAGGTCTTCATGCTCGGGCCTCAGTGATGGATGAACTGAGGCAGTTCATTTCTCTTGAACGGGATATTGATCGAGTTCTTGATGCTATTGAACTTTGCTTCGTAATCGCCGAATCATACAGAGATAAGTCGTATTCGTATGGATATCCGAATGAGGACAGTGGCAAATACATTGACGACTGCATGTCGGAGATCAACATTCGGTTCAAAGAACATGGTAAAGGTTACGAAGTCAATGATGGCCGGGTGCTGAGAATTGATTCAGAGTTTTTACACCAGGAGGCTGTCAAACCGGCGATAAGCTTCTTGAACCAAGTAGAGTATGCTGGGCCTAGGGATGAGTTCTTTGGCGCATACGAGCACTATCGGCACGGTAACTTAAAAGAAGCCCTAAACGATGCTCTTAAAGCTTTTGAGAGTACTATCAAGGTGGTGTTGGAGCTACGAAGTTGGGAGTACGACAAAACTTCACCAGCGAAGAAGCTTTTGGGGGTACTGCTCGCTAACGATTTTCTGCCGTCGTATCACCAGAACCACCTGAATGCTCTCTCAACCTTGCTGGAGAGCAGTGTTCCGACCATCAGGAATAAGGAGGGTGGGCACGGTCAAGGCTCGGAGGTCTCCGAAGTCGAGCCAGAGATCGCTGCATACGTTCTGCACATGACTGCCTCAGCTATCGTCATGTTGTGCAGCTTGGAGAAAAAGACCGCCGGAGCCGCGCCTAACGAGTGATGCAGTGGCTAACACGCTGCGTATAGTCAGTTTTTGAAGAATCACAGTCCGCATCCCAAATTTGATGTCAAAGCGCCTCCCTACCGCTAAGCTAGCAGGCTTTTAGGGAGGTGTGAGCATGTGGATTTGGCGAGAAACGCAGGAGAAGTGGCTGCTCGGCGCAGCGCTGCTGGTTTTGTCGCTCATCGTCCTGATCAACCTAAAATTGGATCTGTGGCCCCTCCTGGAGGGTGGTCGGGTCGCTGCCATTTTGCGTGCTGATGCGACAGCAAGCGTGTCCAGCGACCTGCTTGTGGGGCTTTTCTCTGCCTACATCTTCTACGTGATCGTTGAGCTTGTTCCGAAGAATCGAAGAGAAAACCTGACACTGCACCCGCTCAATCTCATCGCCGCTTCAGTGATCCATGCTTACGATAACTCCAGTATTTTCGGTCATGAGACCCCAATCACCTCGATCAACGTTGCGGTATTGGACATCGAAAACTTGAAGTCGCTCAAGAGCGGGATGCTTGAGCAAAAGAATCTCCTGAGCCTCAAGTCAGCAATGGAAACAGCCCACTCAAGGCTTCCTGATTTCCAGCACTCACTGGGCATGGCGGCTTCGATTTCGCCAGAACATGCACTGGACTGGCTTGTGTTGACGGACAAAATCCGGCTTTTAGCTGAACAACTCGATACATGGCCGATCAGCCCCGTTGTAGCAAGCCCCGGGGGGCTGCCCAGTATTCAAGAGCGACTCGATCCCGAATCGATTGCAGCTAAAAAGGCCTACGACTTTGAGATCGTCAAAATGACCGGGGGTTTGAAGCTGCGTGTCGTTGAAGTTATCGAAGCCACGAAATTCTGGATGGATCGGCAAGCCTAGAGCCCCAAATCCCTCGCAAACACGAGATCTGCCACCCACTCCAGTCGCGCTTTGCTCGGATCGGCACTGTAAATATCAAAAAGCCTTTTGACTGCAAAATCACGGATGCCCGGCTCGATGTCCTTGTGATGACGGAATGGGCTTCCAGATGGTGACTTGTGAAAGAATGCCACCTCATCGCCTTCGAGGGTTAGCCCGAAATGGAAGCGTGAGCCGTTGTGATCGTATAGCAGGTGGTCGCCTGAGGCAGTGATCTGGTCGTACGAGAATGGCGGGAGTTCGGGGTTTGCAGGGGCTGTGTGGCCGTTCTCTCTGACGCGGATTGTATTGCCCAGCGCTTCGATTTCGCGGACAGCTACGTTAAGGCCCAGCTCACGGATGAGAAGATGGAAAAGACCCACTGTCCTGTCGATCTGCCAGAATCGCTCCATCGCAGTGTGACTGGCAGATAGTCTATGACCAGTCCGGCAAAGTTTTTGGAGAGTGTCGTCGCTCGGATCGCAGATGATCAGTCGTAGTCCGTGTCTTCCCTGAAAAAAGAGGTCGGGACTTCCGTGCTTGTTGGCGTAGACCTTGAGCTCGTCTGTAACATCAAGGATCTTTAGCATACAAGATTCCTTCTTAGCCAAAGAACTACAATCCCAAGTCTCTCGAAAATCTATCATCTCTGTATCTTTACAGATGAGACTTCGATTTGTCAGCTTCATAGATCTTAGAGAGCTCAATCCTGCAATATTCAGCGATCAGTGGCGTCAAATTCGTACGTTTAGCCTAACATGTCTGGATCTGTTCTCACGCTAGGTAATTGGTTGGTCAATGAAGCCAAGGATGTGCAGCGACCTAGCTATCGATGCGATGTTGATGGCTGTGTGCTATGCAGCTGTCTCCAGTAGAGTATGAGAAACGTTATTTCTTGAGGTTGGAGAGTGTCTAGGAAACCCGGACGACTCAATAAGAACGTTGATTATTGTTAATAGGTGTGAGTCTGAGCCGAATATACTCCTAGAGATTAGAAAGGGAGCAAAAGGAGGTCGGCTAAGGCTTCAGAACATGTTGGTGAGTCTGAATTTTTCAGCGTTGGAATAGCGCCATTAGGAAGCAGGCTCTATTAAAGTTATCACTAGTTCGGGCCTTTAATATAATAAGATAGTGTGTGGTTGTGATGTGATGTGTTGTGATGCTAGATCGTAATAAACATTGCATGAATGCCCTGCGCACAGCAGGCTAGGCTTCGGCACAACTGTGCAAATTGAGCAAGGATTGCCCAAAAGCCAAAAGTAAACTGGTATTTTGGTATTTGCTTGTCACACCCATCCAACATTCATTGATAATTTCTACTGTTGGAGGATTAGTGTTATCAGTGTCGGTTTGCGTGTTTCGCATAACGGGCAAATTGCCCGATGGCTCATATTTATTTTATGCGATCCTTCCCGCCGCATTCTTAGCAGGATTCTCGCACTGCCACTCAGACCGGTTGGCTGCAACTGTCAATGTCATATCGCCCTCCGCGCCTTTTTCGCCCTCGGAGCTGTCAATGTCAGTCTTGACTCAGCGCAAATCTGTCAATCTTCGAGATCTCGGTTGACTGTCAATGACCCAATGGCAATTTATCTGAGGACGCTAGCATTCACGGACTGTGTGAGGAGTCAATGTCTGCGTAGGTAGGCGATACTAGCAATTACTGGCCGGACGATCCGCTGGTGGCTGAGCCAACGGCACGGGTCAAGCCGAGGAAGTGATTCCGCTCTGCGGCACGGAGGCGTCAGCCAGATAAGCCGTTACTTTCCGGCGGGCAGCAAAAACCGGGCGATCACCGGCAGATGGTCGGAGATCAGCAATGTGTCCGCCTGACGGACCTGAGCATCGACGCGTTTGAGTTTCGGGCTGTGGAAAAGGTAATCCTGCGTACGATCCGGCCCGCTGACGCGTGGGTCGTTGGGGAAGCGGGTGTACCACTTGCGCCGCTCGTCGCCATTGGCTTCCGCGTTGCTGGGGATCATCGGGAAGTTATCCCACATCGGCTGCAGCTCGCTGTCGGGCGAGTAGCGCTGACGCTGCTCGGGCGGCAAGCGCGGGTATTGCCCTTGCGGAAGCAAATTGAAGTCGCCGCCGCTGATCCACAGGCTGCCGCTTTGCTCGAACGCATTCAGCAATCCGGTGATGGATTGCACCTGCCGTTGCGCCGTGTCGTCATCCGGCTGCGGCTCACTCAACTGCGTATTGACCACCGCCAGATCCCCGCCGCCGCGTATGGGCAGGTAGCTCACCAACAGCGCCGGGCGCGGCGCGAACAGGCGGCCGATCAGGTCGCCATGTGCCGAGGGCAATTGCACGCGCTCCCCCTTTTCAAGCTGATAGCGACTCAGGGTCGCCAGCTTCATGCCGACACTGCCGAAGATGTGCCGGTCAGCGATGAAGTCCGACTTCCAATAGAACGCCTCGGTGCTGCAGGGATAAAGGTCAGTGACACGCTCCTGCAGCAGCGCGAGCTGATTGCTGTATCCGGTGTTCTTGGCGCCGTCGTCGACCTCCTGCAGCAGCACGACGTCCGGCTGCTCGTCGCGAATCACGCGCGCGACTTCATCGAGGTTGTAGGCAATGTCTTCGGGAGTAGGGCGCTCATCCGGGCCGCTGCCGTCAGCCATGTCGTACCAGAAGACGTAGCGCTTGCCCGCCAGATGCTGGATGTTCCAGGTCATGACCTTGAGCGCCTGGCCGGGTAACAGCGTGGGCGGCGCGGCGTCCTTGACGTTGCAACTGACAGGAATCTGCTCATGACGCGCCGGGTGCCAGGTCACGTCATAGATCAGCGCGCCGAGGAGCACCAGCGCGATCGCGAGATACAAGGCATAACGCGTCGGACGGGGCATGGGCGTTCCTCAGGCCGACCGCGCCGGTTCGTCGATCAGCATGAACAGGCGGAACATCACGACGCTGATGAACAACTGCAGAAAACTTGAGGTGCTGTCTACCGCCAGCGACAGCAGCGGGCTTTGTTGCTCGGGCAGCACGTAGTAACTCACCGCTTCCAGCATCGACAGTGGAATGTAGACGCACAACACGCAAAGCAGAATGCGCACCACGTGGCCTTGGGTCATCTTGAAACTCTCGCGCATGGCTTGCAGCGGGCCCATGCCACGCAAGACCAGCAGGTACTCGGAGAACACCAGTTTGATCATGACCCACACGCCGGGCAGGATGAACAGCGACATGCCTGCCATGATCAACAAGGTGCTCAGAATGGTCAGGACGGCAAACTTGGGCCACATGATCAGCGTCGTGGCGAAGAGATCACGCGTCGTCGGCACTTCGCCGCGGGTCTTCGCATCCAGAAAAAGAATCAGCGCGCCGGTGTACAGCGGATAGAACAGCAGGCCGATCAGCAACTGCCACGTCGCCGAGTTTTGCCCGACTGCCAGCCATTGTTTGGTGACAGCTTCCAGAATCACCAGCGGCAGGCACAGCTTGAGGATGCTGGCGAAGTTGCGCCGGAAAAAGTACATCGAGTCTTGAAGAATGGTCAGCGGATTCATTGAAAGATCACAGGCAGAAGCAGGCCGACACTGTAACGTAGAGCTGCAGAACGGGCCAACCGGATGGGCGCTGGCGGCGTTCTTAACTTTTTCTACATTCTATTGAAACGCACTTGAACAGCCCCATTACTGAATGTGTCTGAGCATACGCCCAGCCAACAGAATTCCTACGGCAATCTAACGAGGTCGCCATGAACAGCGAAGAACAAACCCTGATCGACGGCTTGTTTACCAAACTCAAGCAGGCAGAAACCGATTCGGCCCCACGAGATGCGCAGGCCGAAGCGCTGATCAAGGAACACCTGACTCGCCAGCCCGCCGCGCCTTATTACATGGCGCAGGCGATTCTGGTGCAGGAAGTCGCGATCAAGCAGCTGGAAACCCAGAGCCGCCAGCGCGACGAGCAGATTCAACAACTGCAGGCCGAGCTTCAGCGCGCGAGGGCGCAGACCCAGGCCCCAGCGCAGAGCAGCGGAGGGTTCTTGTCGAGCATTTTTGGCGGTGGTTCGCGCGAACCGCAGGCGCAGCAGCCAGCGTCGTCATTCTCGCGTCCTTCCAGCCCGCAGCCTTCGGCCGGCGGCTGGCGCGACAGTGGACCTGCCAGCCCGCCTCCGTATAACGCGCCCCCACAAGGTGGCTACGCCCAGCCGCAAGCGGCGCCAGCTGCGCCCATCGGCAGTGGTTTTCTTGGTGGCGCGCTGAAAACGGCAGCCGGCGTGGCGGGTGGCGTGATGCTCGCAGAAGGCATCAGCAGCCTGTTCCACCACAACAGCCAGCCGCAGGAGATCGTAGAGATCATCCAGGAAGAACCGGCCCAGCACGCCAGCGACACCAATGTCGGCAATGGCGACGGCGGTTGGGGCGATGACCAGCAGCGTGTCACCAGTAACGACACCTGGGGAAATGACGCCGGTGGTTTTACCGATACCGACTACGGCAATGACACCGGTGGCTTTTTCGGCGGCGATGACGACGATTCCTACGTCTGACCGCTGATCCTGTCATTCAAAACTGAAGAAGCGCGCTTGCCCGCGATAGCAGTGGACCAGCACACAAAAGCTGACTGGCCCATCGCAAACGCCGGGAGGCGCGCTTTTTCATTACTCCCGCAGCGCGCTGTTCGCGCTTACGCTTCAGCGCGCCATTGCCTGCCAGGCTGACACACAGCCCTTCAATCCACTTCTCAAACTGGCATACTGAGCGCCGGTCCGGTTTTCGGGCCCTTGTCGCTTGTCAGCGCATCGAGGAGTTCCGGTGAGAAAGATCGCGGTGTTCGCCGACGTACAAAATCTGTATTACACCGTGCGTCAGGCCCATGGTTGCCATTTCAACTATGCCGCCCTGTGGGCCGACATCAGTCGGCGCGGGCAGATCGTCGAAGCTTATGCATACGCCATCGATCGAGGCGACAGCAAGCAGCAGCAATTCCAGCAAATCCTTCGAAATCTGGGTTTTACTGTCAAGCTCAAACCCTACATTCAGCGCTCGGACGGCTCGGCCAAGGGCGACTGGGATGTGGGCATCACGATCGACATCATGGACGTCGCGCCCCATGTCGATGAGGTCGTGCTGGCCTCGGGCGATGGCGATTTCGATCTGCTGCTCGATCGCATCATCAGCAAGCATGGCGTCGAGGCAGTGGCTTACGGCGTGCCTGGCTTGACGGCCAATTCGCTGATCCGTGCTGCCAGCCGATATGTGCCGATCGAAGGCGCGTTGCTGCTCAAAAGCTGACCGCCGACACGCTTCTATCGTTTGCTCCCGGTCTGCGGGCAAGCGCGCTCCTACAGGCAATTTGGTCATTCAAGAAAGGTTCACACATGCAAGAACGCATTGCCGTCATCGACTTCGAGACCACCGGGATATCGCCCAGCAGCAGTTGCCGGGCCACGGAAATTGCCGTGGTGATCGTAGAGCAGGGCGTGATCGTGGAGCGGTATCAGAGCCTGATGAATGCCGGCGTGCGCATCCCTTCCTTCATCGAGTCGCTGACCGGCATCAGCAACAGCATGTTGCGCACCGCACCGCCCGCCGAGCGGGTGATGAACGAGGTGGTCGAGTTCGTCGGCTCGACGCCGTTGGTGGCGCATAACGCATCGTTTGACCAGAAATTCTGGGATTTCGAGCTCTCCCGCATCAAGCGCAACCGCGTGCAAAGCTTCGCCTGCTCGATGTTGCTGGCGCGGCGCCTTCTGCCCCACGCGCCGAACCACAAGCTCGGCACACTCACCAGCTGGGCCGGCTTGCCCCACACCGGCAAGGCTCACCGGGCCATGGCCGACGCGGAAATGGCTGCCAACCTGACGCTGCACCTGGGCCACCAACTGCGCGATGCCCACGGGCTCGCCGGCGTCTCTCACCAGTTGCTGTGCACGCTGCAAAAAGTCCCCGCGAAGAAGATTGCCGACGCCATCAGCAAGCATCGAGGCCTCGCGGCGGGTCAACAGGACCGGCTTTAACCGGGAATCGGTGGGACCGACGTTGCGCGTTGTTTGTAGGACCGGCTTCAGCCGGGAAGAGGCCAGAGTGGGCGCGTGATGAAAATTGTACGGGTCGAATAAACCTCAGTTGTAGCTGACGCCAGCGGCTTGGACATTTTTAGAATCATTCCAACAATAAACGACTGTATTCGAGCCTTTCATGCCTGCCTCCCGCCGTTTTCCGCTGTTGCTCATCGGTGCCTTCTTCGCGCTTTACGTGATCTGGGGCTCAACCTACCTGGCCATTCGCATCGGCATCGAAACATGGCCGCCCCTGATGATGGCCGGTGTCCGCTTCACCATCGCAGGCTCGATCCTGTTTGCGTTCATGCGGTTTCGCGGCGCACCGATGCCGACCTTCAAGCAATGGAAAGCCGCCGGCATGATCGGCTTTCTGTTACTTGCCTGCGGCAACGGCGGCGTGACCCTGGCTGAGCACGCAGGCGTTGCGTCGGGGGTTGCCGCGCTGGCAGTCGCCGTCGTGCCCCTGTTCACCTTGTTGTTCGGTCTGATGTGGGGCCATCGCAATACCGGTCTGGAGTGGGCCGGCATCCTGCTCGGGCTGGTGGGCATCGCGCTGTTGAATCTGGGCTCCAACCTTCAAGCCAGTCCGATGGGCGCGGCACTGGTGATTTTCGCGGCCGCTACCTGGGCGTTCGGTTCTGTCTGGAGCCGTTACCTGCCGTTGCCGGGCGGACCGATGGCCAGCGCCTGTGAAATGCTCGTCGCCGGCGCAGTCCTTCTGGTGGGCAGCTTCGCCAGCGGGGAGCGCGTGACCCAGTCGCCCGGTCTGTCGGGCTGGCTGGTCATGGCCTATCTGGTGGTATTCGGCTCGATCGTTGCCTTCAGCTCGTATATGTATCTGCTGAAAAACGTCCGCCCGGCCGCCGCGACCAGTTATTGCTACGTCAACCCGGCGGTGGCAGTCCTGCTGGGCGTGCTGTTTGCCGACGAACACATCGGGGCGGCGGAAGCGGCGGCCATGGCCGTGATCATCAGCGCCGTGGTGCTGATCGGCCTGCCGCAGTGGCGCAAGCAGAAACCGCTGCAGAAAGGGTAAACTGCGCGCCATTGTCTTTCACCAGACCTGTGCGCTGACCTTTTTTCAACGGTAATCAAATGACATTCGCCTCTCTTGGCCTGATCGAACCCCTGCTGCGTGCTCTCGAAACACTCGGCTACCAGACGCCAACCCCCGTTCAGGCCAAGGCAATTCCTCCCGTGCTCGAAGGCCGCGACCTGATGGCCGCCGCCCAGACCGGCACCGGCAAGACAGCGGGCTTCGCGCTGCCTCTGTTGCAACGCCTGACCATGGAAGGGCCGAAAGTCGCTGCCAACTCGGTCCGCGCGCTGGTGCTGGTGCCCACGCGTGAACTCGCCGAACAGGTCCACGAAGCCATTCGCCAATACGCCGAGCATTTGCCTCTGGCCACCTACGCGGTGTACGGCGGCGTCAGCATCAACCCGCAGATGATGAAACTGCGCCGTGGTGTCGACGTGCTGGTGGCCACGCCCGGTCGCTTGCTGGACTTGCATCGTCAGAACGCTGTGAAGTTTTCTCAGGTTCAGACGCTGATCCTCGACGAAGCCGACCGTATGCTCGATCTCGGGTTTTCAGAAGAGCTGCGCGACATCTACGCCGCATTGCCCAAACGCCGCCAGACGCTGTTGTTTTCAGCAACTTTCTCGGACCCGATCCGCCTCCTGGCCGGCCAGATGCTCGACAATCCGCTGAGCATCGAGGTCAGCCCGCGTAACGTCGCGGCGTCTTCGGTGAAGCAGTGGGTCGTGCCGGTGGACAAGAAGCGCAAGAGCGAGCTGTTCATCCATCTGCTCAAGAAACTGCGCTGGAGCCAGGTGCTGGTGTTCGCCAAAACCCGCGTTGGCGTCGATCAGCTGGTGGACCGCCTGCAAGGCCTGAGCATCAACGCCGACGGCATTCACGGCGACAAGCCGCAGGCCACTCGCCAGCGTGCGCTGGACCGTTTCAAGGCAGGTGAAGTGCAGATTCTGGTGGCCACTGATGTCGCGGCACGTGGCCTGGACATCGACGACCTGCCAACCGTCGTCAACCTGGATCTGCCGATCGTGGCCGAGGATTACGTTCACCGCATCGGCAGAACCGGGCGCGCAGGCCAGACCGGCGAGGCGATTTCGCTGGTGTGTGCGGACGAGGTCGAGTTGCTCAGCGCGATCGAGGTGCTGACGCGTCAGACGCTGCAACGCAAGGAAGAACCGGATTTCGAACCCGAGCATCGCGTTCCCGCCACAGATGCCACCGGGGCGATCCTGAAAAAACCGAAGAAGCCGAAGAAACCCAAAGCCAGCGGCGGTGGCGGTAAGCGCAATCTCGGCAAGTGGGTCGACAGCGGTGAATCCGTGGCCCAGGCGCCTGACGTCAAGCCGGTGCGCAAGGTGCCTGCGTTCAACACCGGGCCGCGCAAGCGCAAGCCATGATGCGCTCGGTCGGTGATCTCAAGACGCCATTGTCTTTTGCCCGCCGACCGCTCACCATCGCCTGAGTTACCCGCCTGCCAGATGGATAAAAAAATTGGCAGTACGTCCAGCTCATAAGCGCTTCCGGAGTCGGCTGCTATTCGCGCTGGCGACGATGTGCATGGCGTATGTGGGTTACCTCGCCGCCGACTGGGATTTTTCCGAAATCAGTCGCCGCGCCGAAACCTTGTACGGGCCGTCGGGGGCCGGACGGCAACGCATCGATGCCTGGCAGGATCTGCTGGCAACCGAGAAGCAGGTCAGTGAAATGGACAAGCTGGCTGTGGTGAATCAGTTCTTCAACAAGCAGCTGCGCTACGAAGAAGACAGCGACCTGTGGCATGAGGTCGATTACTGGGCCACGCCTGTCGAATCCTTGATCAAGGGCGCCGGTGACTGTGAAGACTACGCCATCGCCAAATATTTCAGCCTCCGCCGACTGGGTATTCCGGGCGAGAAGCTGCTGATTACCTACGTCAAGGCGTTGCGCCTGAACCGCGCCCACATGGTGCTGACCTACTATTCGAGCCCGGACGCAGTGCCGTTGGTGCTCGACAGCCTGATCGACGACATCAAACCTGCCAACGAGCGCCCGGATCTGTTGCCGGTCTACGCCTTCAACGCGCAAGGCGTGTGGCTGCCTGGCGCGCAGGGCAATAAAAAAACAGGTGACAGCAAACGTCTGTCGCGCTGGCAGGACGTACTGAAAAAAATGGGCGCCGAAGGCTTCCCGACCGAGCCTGGGAATGAGGAGCACTGATGTCACTGTTCAAGCAGCTGTTCATTGCTATCTGTCTGTTTCTGGTGGTCGCCTTCGCCGGCGGCTTCGTCGTCAGCCTGGAAAGCTCCAGGGCGCAGTACGTCAACCAGTTGCGTTCCCACGCGCAGGACGCCGCCACCTCGCTGGCGTTGTCGCTCAGCGCCAACGTCGACGACCCGGCAATGATCGAGCTGATGGTGACGTCGATCTTCGACAGCGGCTATTACGCCAGCATTCGTGTGGTTGATCTGGCGAGCGGCGCTGCAATCGTCGAACGCCGCGCGGCGACCGGCATTCAGGATGTACCGAAATGGTTCGTCGATGCGATAGGGCTCGAGCCAGGCGCCGGCGAAGCCATCGTGAGCCGGGGCTGGCAGCAGACGGCGAGAGTGGAAGTGGTCAGCCATCCCATGTTCGCGCTGGCCAAGCTGTGGCAAAGCGCGCTCGGCAGCCTCGGCTGGCTGGTCGCCTGCGGCGTCGTCAGCGCGTTGGCGGGTGGGCTGCTCTTGCGTCGCCAGCTCAAACCTCTGGACTACATGGTGGCGCAGTCTCAGGCGATCGGCCGTCGTGAGTTTCTCACCTCGCCCGAGCTGCCGCGCACACCAGAGCTGCGCCGTGTGGTTCAGGCGATGAACCAGATGGTCGAGAAGCTCAAGGCGCTGTTCGAGGAGAGCACCGAGCGCAGCGAGCAGCTGCGTGTCGAGTCTTATCAGGACAGCCTCACCGGCCTGTCCAACCGGCGCTATTTCGATATGCAGCTGACCGCACGTGTCAGTCAGCTGGAGGACAGCCGCGCAGGTTATTTGCTGCTGCTGCGGGTCAAGGATCTGGCCGGGCTGAACGAGCGCCAGGGTGGCCAGCACGCCGACGCTCTCATCGTCGCGGTCGCCGAGCTGTTGGTGCGCCAGTGCGAGCCCTTTGCACAGACGCGCAACCTTGTCAGCCGCATTCGGGGCGGTGAGTTCGCGGTACTTGCGCCCGGCATGGTGCGCGAGGATGCCCTGCAACTCGCCCACAACCTTGAAACATCGCTGCACAGCCTCGAAACGACCGGTGCCTGCGATGTTGCGCCTGTGGCGTACATGGGACTTGCGCCGTACAGCCCCGGTGACTCGTCGCTGACCCTGCTGGGGCTGGCCGATCAGGCGCTTTCGCAGGCCGAAGCGGGCGGCGATCCTACGTGGTGCTGCATCGAACGTGGCGCGATTGGCGATCTGGGCGATGACCATCATGCCTGGCATCGATTGCTGGACGGGGCCTTGACCCACGGTCGCTTTGAGCTGTTTTTTCAGCCGGTGGTCGATGCCAGAGAGCCCAGCCAGGTGCTGCATTACAAAGTGCTTTCCCGCGTGGTCGATGCGCATGGCCAGACGATTCCCGCCGGGCGCTTTCTGCCGTGGCTCGAGCGCTTTGGCTGGTCGTCCCGGCATGATCTGTTGATGCTCGAGCAGGTGCTTCAGCATCTGCAGACGCACGACCAGCGTCTGGCGTTGAATCTTTCCGCAGCGACGCTGAATGACTCCAGAGCGTTGACCCGCATCGTTGAAGCATTGCGTGCACAGCCTGGGCTGGGGCCGCGCCTGACGCTGGAAATCGGCGAAGAGCAATTGCCGGAGCAGGCGCTGCTGGAAAAACTGACCCGGCGGTTGCAAGAGGCGGGCTTCTCATTGGCGCTGCAGCACTTTGGCGGGCGTTTCAGCATCATCGGTAATCTGGCGCATCTGGGGCTGGCGTATCTGAAGATCGATGGCAGCTACATCCGGGCCATCGATCAGGAGAACCACAAGCGCCTGTTCATCGAGGCTGTGCAGCGGGCCGCGCACAGCATCGATCTGCCATTGATTGCCGAGCGCGTCGAGACCGCCGGGGAGCATCAGGTGCTGGCAGAAATGGGCATCAAGGGTCTGCAAGGTCAGCTCTTTGGTGATCCGGCGCCCTGGCAGTGATTGGCCGTTTCAAGACGCCAGACCATCATATTTCTCCCTGAAACGGCGGTCATCGCGCAGGGTAAAAGCCGCCGAATCCCGCGCTTAAAAACATCATCCAAAGCAATAGTCGAAGGCTTTCCATCACGGTTATCGATCCTGAAATCGAATACTAGCCTTGTGACACATTTCGCCTGTAATTTATATAAATAGGATCCTAAAGATCTGGCCTGAACCTGCGATACGGTGAGGTGAAGCTGTCGTCCCGCGACCATTAACTAGAAGAGCTATTGGTCATTTTTTATCATCAAAAATGATACTTCCTGCATACAAGGAAATAGTCGTGACGTTGAATCTACGCCGCAAGGTCATTCTCCTTGCCATCATCCCGAGCCTGCTGCTGGCTGCGGTCATCAGCTGCATCACCTGGGTCGTGCTGCAAAAGCTCGCCACTCAGGAAGTGGAGCAAACTCGCGCGCTGCTGCTTGAGGAACGCAAACTGTCGCTGAAGAATTATCAGCAGATCGGCGAGGCGGCGATCAAGCCGATCTACGACGCTTCCGCGCCTGGCGACATGGACGCTCGTGATCGCGCGCTCAAAGTCCTGAAGAGCCTGCAGTACGACAAGGCCAGTTACTTCTTCGGTTACAACTCGTCTTACGTGCGCGTGTTCTGGTCCGACAAGGACCTCGACATCGGCAAGAACTTTTCCGACGCCAAGGATGCCAATGGCGTTTATGTCATCCGTGGCCTGGTCGACAAGGCCAAAGACGGCACTCATTTCTTCCGCTACGACTGGCCGACGCCGGGCAGCGACAAACCGATTCCCAAACTGGGCTACACCTCATACCTGCAGAAGTGGGACCTGGCGTTTGGCACGCAGGCCAACCTGGACGACATCGATAATCAGGTCGCTGCCATCGCGCAGTCCACGCAAAGCCGCATCGGCTCTTCTGCCGCGCTGATCGTCGCGATCATCGCGGTGTTTCTCTTGATCGTCGCGCTCGTCGGGCTGGTGCTCGGCAACGGCCTGGTCAAGCCGGTGCTGGTGATCAAACAAAATCTGGACGACATCGCCGCCGGCGACGGCGACCTGACGCGTCGTCTTCCTGAGAGCGGCAATGATGAATTGGGCGCGCTTTCCAGGTCGTTCAACCAGTTCGTGGAGAAGATCCACGGGCTGGTTCGCCAGATTGCCGAGATGACCGGGCAGTTGAACAGCCTGGTGGGCGACATGTCGTCTCAGGCGCAACGGTCGGAGGAGGCGATGGGCCGCCAGCGGCAGGAAACCGATCAGGTCGCCACCGCGATTCACGAGATGTCCTCGGCGGCGCATCAAGTGTCGATCAGCGCGCAGGGCGCCTCCCAGGCCGCGCGCAAAACCAGCGATGTCGGGCTGGATGCCAAGACGGTCGTCAACAAAAGCATCGACAGCATTCATGCGCTCATTGGTGAAATAGGCGCGAGCAGTTCGTCGCTCGATCACCTGCGTCAGGATGTGCAATCCATCGCAACGGTGGTGGATGTGATTCGCTCGGTTGCCGAACAGACCAACCTGCTGGCGCTCAACGCGGCCATCGAAGCGGCGCGGGCGGGTGATGCCGGGCGTGGTTTTGCTGTCGTCGCCGACGAAGTTCGCGCGCTGGCCAGCCGCACCCAGCAAAGCACTCAGGAGATCCACGACATGATCAGCTCGCTGCAACGTGGCGCGCAGGACGCCGTGGTCGCCATGAGTCGCTCCAGCGACACCGGCAAGACAACCGGTGAACTCGCCAACGAAGCCGGCACGTCGCTGGATGCAATTGGCCAGTTGATCGAAACCATCAACGACATGAACGCACAGATTGCCAGCGCCTCCGAGGAACAGACCGCTGTGGCGGAAGAGATCAGCCGCAGCATGACGCAGATCGCCCAGGCCGTGGACGAAGTCGCCGACGACGCGCAAGGCGGCGCACAAACCGCACGCAGCCTGACCGCCCTGGGCGATCGTCTGGGTGGACTGGTGAAACAATTCAGGATCTGAAAATAGCGCGATTTGCGGGGGCGGGAGACGCCGCGATTCTTGAAACGCTCGACGCCTTCCCGGCTAAAGCCGGTCCTACGAAAAACTTGCAGCCGCTGCAGGACCGGCTTCAGCCGGGAAAAGGCCGGTTCATGCTGTGAAAATGTGGCGTCTGGAAACCTGTCTTCGCGAGCAAGCGCCTAGGTTTTCGAACGGTGCTATTTGCCCCGCTTGCTGTTGATTTCCACCAGCTTGCCACCTTCAAACCGCAGGTACTGATACATCCCGTTGTTCGGGCCGTAGATCCATTCCTGAACCTGCACCTGATCCACCTGCCGGAAATGGTTGACGGTTTCCTTGTAGCCGATGATGTCCTGACTGACCGGCTGGCCGCATTTCTGCTGGACTTCGAACATACGGTCGCCTTCGCTGATCAACTGGCTGCCGCAGCGCAGCGTGTCGGCGTGAGCCAAACCGGTCGACGCCATCAAACCGAGAACGATCGCTATCCTCGTACGCACATTCTTCAAAAGTAATTACTCGCTATCCAGGTGCAAAGGGCTCACAACGCGGCCGTCTTTTTCCGGCTGGCCAAGGCTTGCGTCAACGAAATAGACCCGATCATCGGCCAATTGTCCCTTGTCCACCAGATAGTCCTTGATGCTGCCGGCGCGCGCCTGTCCAAGCTGACGCAGCAGCAGCGCGCTGGAACTCCACGACTTGAGCACAGCATCACGCATCTTGTTCTGACGTTCTTCCTTGCCCAGATCAACCCACTGCGCCGGTGGCTGCTGCTTGAGGCGCGTGCGGTAAATGCCTTCCAGCATCGGTGGTTTCTCGTCGTCCGGCACTTGCAGGTCGCTTGCCTGCGCCGGCACCTTGTCACCACGGCGCTGAAGGATTTTGTAATAGGTGCTCTGGTACTCACGCTCCAGACGTTGCTGAGCAATCAGCGGACCGTCGCTGGCCTCGGCGCTGGTGCCTTCGATCTCGAGGCGCAGCGCCGGACGCTCCTTGAGTGCGCTGGCCAGTTTGTCCAGTGATGCCTGCGCGTCGCTGCTCAGATCGTCCGAACCGGGTGCGAACGCCACAGTGCCCAAGTCTTCAGAGCCACCGCCGCTGATCAGTCCACCGATGAACTTGAACGGCGCGGCAGCCGCCTTCACCACCAGATTGCGCAGGGTCTGCCAGACGATCGGCATGACGCTGAACTGTGGGTTGTTGAGATCGCCGGTCACCGGCAGCTCGATCGAAATCTTGCCATCCACGTCCTTGAGCAGGGCAATGGCGAGCTTGAGCGGCAGATTCACCGCATCCGGACTGTCGACCTTCTCACCGAGCTGCAACTGCTCCACCACAACCTTGTTTTCCGCCTTGAGTTGGCCCTTGGTGATCAGGTAATGCAGGTCCAGGTTCAGGCGGCCCTTGCGAATTCGATAGCCTGCGAACTTGCCGGAGTAGGGCGTAAGCGTCGTCAGTTCGACACGTTTGAAGCTGGTGGCGATGTCCAGACTCGCCAGCGGGTTGAAGGGATTGAGCGCCCCTTTGATGGTCACCGGCGCGTAACGATCCACCTTGCCCTTGATGTCCACTGGCGCAGGCTTGTCCTGACGATTGTCCAGGGTGCCGATCTTGCCGTTGAGTTGTTGGACGGCGGTCGCGAAATTCGGTGTGAGGCTGAAGTCGGCGAAGTTTGCCGAGCCGTTGTTGATGTTGACCTCGCCGATGTGAATGGCCATCGGTTTGTCGGCAGACGCAGCTTTCGCCTTGGGCGCTGCAGGGGCTTTGTCGGCAGGCTGCGGAATCAGCAGGTCGTCGATGTTAGTGGTGCGGTCATCGGCAATCACGAAGCGGGCGTAAGGTTGCTCCAGGTTGATCGCGGCGATGTTGAGGCTGTCACCGAGCTCAAAGTTAACGCCCTCGACGTTGACGCGCTGCCACTTCACGAAATCCCTCGATTTCAGCGTGTCGAGCGTGTGCAGTTGGTCGACCTGGGCTTTGCCGGTGATGCCGAGCGCCAGTGGTTCGGTGCTCTTGAGGTCGACTGCCAGATCGGTGTTGAGCATGCCGCTGCGCACTTCCAGGCGGATGAACGGCGTCACGTAAGACTGTGCGATCCGCAGGTCGATGTCGCGGGTGGTGACATTGAGCTTCGCGCGAACGGGCGCCAGATTGACTTCGCCCTCGGCGGTGAGCTTGCCCTGTTTGCCCAGCCCGGTATCGAGCTTCAGCTTGAAAGGCGATTGATTGAGGCTGTCGAAGCCCGTCATGTCCAGATTCAACGGCCCAAGGTCCAGCGCAACGGGTTCCTTCGGCACTTTGTCCGCCAGATGGATGCGGTAGTCGCGCAGTTGGGTGTCGCGCAACAGCACCTGCCACGGCTTGCCCGGTGCTGCGGATTCCTGTCTGGCAGTGGTCTCGGTGCCCGTAGCGGTGGCCGGTTCCTGCTTCGCCGCCTCGTCTTTTTTGGCCTGAGCCTTGGACGGCTGACTGGCGAAAAGCTTCTGCCAGTCGAGCTGCCCGTCAGGCTCCCGCGCGGCCCAGGTTTCCAGGCCCTGACTGCGAATCTTGCCGACGCTGACCAATTGCCTGGCCAGATCGATGGACGTGTCGCTCACCTCAAGGTTCTTCAGGCGGGCCAGTGGCCGACCATCAGGCGCATCGATGGCGAAAGGCGCGACGCTCAAAGACGTGTTGTCCAGCAACAGCTCGGTTTCTTTGGCCAGACTCAATTTGTAATGGGTATTGAAGTTCAGTACGCCGTCTTTCAGCACCAACGGCAGCGCGTCGCGCACGTACGGCCACCAGACTTTCATCTTGCCGTCGGTAACCTTGAGCGTGCCTTCGGAGGTGATCGGCACCAGACTGATTCGCCCGACCCAGTCGATCTGCCCGCCTTCGGGGCCGGCGGCGACCAGCGTCATGTCGGCATTGTCCTCGGGCAGCGTGCTGAGGTTCTTCAGCTCGAAATTCAACGTGTCGTAGAGAAACTCGATCGGCTCGGTGGGGCGCAGATCCTGAAAGTGCACATAACCGTCAGCCAGTTTGATTTCATCGATTCGCAGTGGGAACGGCTTCGAGGGCGGCTCGTCCGGCTTGGCGGGTTCGCTGGGCGGCAACTTGAACAGGCCCGCCAGGTTCAGCGTGCCGTCTTTAGAGAACAGCAGTTCGGTCTTGGGCTTGTCCAGTTCCACGGCCTTGAGGTGCAGGGCCTTGGTCCACAGGCTGTCGATCTGCAGGTCGGCGTACAGGCGTTCGAAACCAATCTCCTCCTTGCCGGGCGCACCGATATTGAGGCCCCACAGCGTCACTTTCAGGCTGTAGGGATTGAGCTCCAGACGTTCGACTCGCGCCGGAACCGTGGCGTAATTGGCCAGTTGTTGATTGATCACCCGCAACGCAATGCCCGGCAGGATCAGAAACCCCAGCAAGCTGTAGATTGCGAAGACGGCCAGCAAGGCGCCGATGGCGCGTTTCAATCCGTTGGGCATGTAGGTCGCCGACTCTCTCGATGGGAGGTGCTTGGAGTATGGCACGCCAATCTGGTTCCGAAGTCGATCGCCTCAATGCTTGTGGGAAATTTCTATCCGTTCGGTGGGTAATCAGAGTTGCAGGATCAATGTCTTAAGCGGCGGCTGCTGGTCCTGTGACGGAAAGTCGGCGCCGGGCGCCAGCACCTGGCAGTCGCGCACCGGACGGCCGATCTTGCTCGCGCAACGCAGGACCTGATCGCGCCAGTCATCCATGCTCACCTTCGCCAGGTTGTTGCAGCAGATCAGCACGCCATCGTCAGCGGTGGTCAGCAACGCAGGTTTGAGCAGACTCTGGTAGTCACGCAGCAGATCCACGGTACCAAATGCGCTCTTCGCCCAGGCTGGCGGGTCAAGCAATACAAGGTCGAACTGACGCGGTTCGAGGCGGGTGTACGCAGGCAGTTTCTGGCCGCGGCGGGATGCGATGGGCAAGCCCGCCAGTTGGCGAATCGCCGGGAAGTAGTCGGACTGAATGAATTGCATCGTCGGCAGCTGCGGATTGAGTAACCCGTTCTCGCGCCCCACCGCCAGATTGCCTTCGGCGAAGTCCAGATTACACACCTCGCGCGCCCCGCCAGCCGCTGCGCTCAAGCCAACGCCGCAGGTATAGGCGAACAGGTTGAGGACACGCTTCCCTTTGGCGTGTTCCTTGACCCAGCCCCGGGCGTTGCGCAGGTCGAGAAACAGCAGCGGATCCTGCCCGGCGTGACGACCGCGAACCCGGTAATTCAAGCCCCATTCATGGCCGATCAGATCCTCGAGCGCGGCCTCGTCCGCCTTGTACACCGCGTCGTTGCGATCGATCCGCGAATTGCCTTGCGAGCGGTCGTTGTAAACCAGCATCAGCTCCAGGTCCAGACGTGCATTGACCGCCTCGTGCAGCGCCAGCAATGACTCGCGATCCAGGCTGTTGTGGAAGCTCTGCACCAACAACTGCGGGCCGTAGCGATCGATTGTCAGGCCGCCGGCGCCTTCCTGGCTGCCGTGGAACAGGCGATAGCAGTCAGTGCCTTGAGCGTGCAGTTCGGCGAGCAGGGATTGACGGTTATCGAGGGCGACGCTGAGCGCCTGATTCAACGAAGACATGCGCGGCGCCTTGGGGCAGGAATAAGGCGCGCCAGTTTAGCAGTTTGGTCCTGCCGGTGTTATTGGCAAGCAACGGCGCAGGCAGCATCAATCGGCTTAGAGAGTCGTAAGAGCGCGAACCCGTTCCGAGGCGGGATTGCAGCCGATGACCGTGCATCGGCTGCAGGGGGCGTGCCGCGAACCAACCGGCACGCGCAATCGTTCGGGTGTCGCCGGCGCGGATAATTACCGAGCCAGCGCCAGGGCGACGCCTTGGCCGCCACCGATGCACAAGGTCGCGAGGCCTTTCTTGGCGTCGCGCTTGATCATTTCGTGCAACAGCGTCACCAGCACACGGCAGCCCGATGCACCGATCGGGTGGCCAATGGCGATGGCGCCGCCGTTAACGTTGACCTTCTCCATGTCCCAGCCCAACTCTTTGCCCACCGACAAGGATTGTGCGGCGAAGGCCTCGTTCGCTTCGATCAGGTCCAGTTCATCCAGCGACCAGCCTGCCTTGTCCAGGCAGCGGCGCGTGGCGCTCACCGGGCCGATGCCCATGATCGCCGGATCCACACCGGCATTGGCGTATGCCGCGATTCGCGCCAGCACCGGCAGGCCCAGCGCTTCGGCTTTTTTCGCGCTCATCAGGATCACTGCAGCGGCGCCGTCGTTCAACGAGGAGGCATTGCCGGCCGTGACCGTGCCGTCTTTCTTGAAAGCCGGTTTGAGCCTGGCCAGCGATTCGGCGGTGGTGCCTGCGCGCGGCTGTTCGTCGGTGGCGAAGGCGATCGGGTCACCCTTGCGCTGAGGGATCAGGATCGGAGTGATTTCGTCGGCAAATCGCCCGGTTTCGATGGCGGCGGCAGCCTTCTGTTGCGACGCCGCCGCGAAAGCGTCCTGCGCCTCACGGCTGATGTCGTACTTTTCCGACAGGTTTTCGGCGGTGATGCCCATGTGGTAATCGTTGAAGGCGTCCCACAGACCGTCGCTGATCATCGTGTCGACCATGGTGGCGTGGCCCATGCGCAGACCGGTTCGCGCGCCCGGCAGGACATAATTGGCCAGACTCATGCTCTCCTGACCCCCTGCGATGATCACGTCGGCGTCGCCACAGCGAATGGCCTGAGTGGCCAGGTGCAGCGCTTTCAGGCCGGAGCCGCAGACCTTGTTCAGGGTCATCGCGGGAACAGCAAACGGCAGGCCGGCTTTGATCGCGGCCTGGCGCGCAGGGTTCTGCCCGGCGCCCGCGGTAAGGACCTGTCCCATGATGACTTCGTCGACCTGCGCACCGTCCAGCCCGGTCTGTGCCAGTAACTGACGGATGACCGCCGCACCGAGGTCAACGGCCGGGATGGTCGCCAGCGAGCCCTGGAAACTGCCGACCGCGGTCCGGGTCGCGGCAACGATTACGACGTCTTGCATGGTACGAATCCTCATTGTTGTGGGTCTGGCGCCGGGTTCGTTCGCGTTGAGCGGGATGTCCGGCACGGCGGAATCAAGGGCGCACATGGTGGCATGAATGACGGGGGTAATTTAAGCCCTCTGTCGTTTTGCTTCACGCGGGACAGCCTCACGTTCCACGACATTCCCCAAGGCTTCAGCGGCGCCTGTCGAGTGAGCGTGCTCCCGCAATCGAGGTGTGGTCGTCGGGCGAATCAAGCGACTCCCATCCGGCGTCTGGCCCGATGAACCGAAGCGTTGCGCACGGCCCAGCGCAGCACGGGCGCGGTACGGCTCACACCGGCGCGGATCAGTCTGCGCTTGAAGTCGCTCATCTGGATATCGAACATGCCGCTGGCCCAGGCCGGGAGTAACTCGATACCGGCCTGCATCATCAGATTGCCCATTGGCCTGGCCATACGGCTGGGCGCCGGGGCGTTGCGCAGAATGCTCAGCACCTCGCGGGTGCGTTCATCGCACAGCAGCTGCGGACGCATTCGCTGCAGGTAAGCGGCAATTTCCTGCGAGGAGCGCGGCACGTCTCGCGCGCCCAGACGTTCGGCCACGACAGCGGTTTCGGCGTAGTACCGATCCTGATCTTGCAATGAAAGGTCCGGATTGAGATAGCGCAGATGCGCGGCCATGAAGCTGCTGACCTCGGCCACATGCACCCACGTCAGCAGCTGCGGATCATCGGCGGCATACGGGCTGCCGTCTGGCGCGGTGCCGCGGATCTGCGCATGAATGCCGCGCACTTTGTCGATCAGCCAGTTGGCATCCTGGGTCGAGCCAAACGTCGTGCCGGAAATGAACTGTCCGGTGCGCCGCAGCCGTCCCATCATGTCCTCTCGGAAATTGGAGTGATCCCAAACGCCCGCCAGTACGCGGGGATGCAGCATTTGCAGCATCAGGGCGCAGATGCCACCGATCAGCATGCTGGGAAAGTCGCCATGCACCTGCCAGCACACCGCCTGTGGCCCGAACAGGCCGGGATCGCCTTTGGGGTTTTCCATGTCCAGCTGACCCAGGGCCAGGCCTGTCATGCTCATGACCTGGGTTTCGATGCGTGTGCGGATAAATTCCATGCAGACCCGGTGATCGTGGAGGGAACGCCGAGCCTGCAGGCGCGCGTTCGCTATTGGTTGAGACGCGTGTCGATCAGACCCTCCACGACACTGGAGTCCGCCAGGGTGGAGATATCCCCCAGACTGTCCAGTTCGTTGCAGGCGATCTTGCGCAAGATGCGGCGCATGATCTTCCCGGAGCGGGTTTTCGGCAAGGCCGGGGCCCACTGGATCAGTTCGGGTTTGGCAAAGCTGCCGATTTCCTTGCTGACCAGTTCCCGCAGTTCTCTTTGCAGTGCATCGCTCGGCTCGATGCCGGCCATGGTCGTCACGAACGCATAAATGCCCATGCCTTTGACGTCATGGGGATAACCGACCACGGCTGCTTCAGCGACGGCATCGTGCAGGACCAGCGCGCTTTCAACCTCGGCGGTGCCGATGCGATGCCCGGAAACGTTGATCACGTCGTCCACGCGTCCGGTGATCCAGTAATGCCCGTCGCTGTCGCGGCGCGCGCCGTCGCCGGTGAAGTAATAACCGGGGTACGGCTTGAAGTAGGTCTCAATCATGCGTTTCTGATCGCCATACACGCCGCGAATCTGCCCCGGCCAACTGGCCTTGATGGCCAGCAGGCCGCTGGTGGCGCCTTCGATTTCCTTGCCCTTTTCGTCAAGCAGAACAGGTTGTACGCCAAACATCGGCTGAGTAGCGCAGCCCGGTTTGAGCGGTGTGGTGCTGACCAATGGGGTGAGCATGATGCCGCCGGTCTCGGTCTGCCACCATGTGTCGACGATGGGGCAGCGCTCTTTTCCTACCTCGTGGAAATACCATTCCCACGCTTCCGGGTTAATCGGCTCACCCACCGTGCCGAGTACGCGCAGGCTGTCCCGGCGGCTGGCCTTCAGCGGTTCCGGACCTTCGCGCATCAGGGCGCGCAGGGCAGTCGGCGCGGTGTAAAAGATATTCACGTGATGCTTGTCGATGACCTGCCAGAAACGCGAGGTGTCAGGGTAATTCGGTACGCCCTCGAAGATCAGCGTGGTGGCGCCATTCGCCAGTGGGCCGTAGACGATGTAGCTGTGGCCAGTGACCCAGCCGACGTCGGCGGTGCACCAGTAGATCTCGCCTTCCCGGTAATCGAACACGTATTTGTGAGTCAGCGCCGCTTGCAACAGATAGCCGGCCGTGGTGTGCAGCACGCCCTTGGGTTTGCCGGTACTGCCGGAGGTATACAGGATGAACAGCGGATCTTCTGCGTCCATGGGTTCTGGCGGGCAGTCGTCGCTGATGCCGTGCAGCGCCTCGTGATACCAGACGTCCCGGCCCTCGACCCAGTCCACCTCGCCCTCGGTGCGCTGCACCACCAGCACCGTACTGACGTTCGGACAGCTCTGCAGCGCCTTGTCGACGTTCTGCTTGAGCGGAATGTATTTACCGCCGCGCACGCCTTCATCGGCGGTGATGACGGTCTGGCAGTCGGCGTCCAGAATGCGGTCGCGAAGTGCGTCAGGTGAGAATCCGCCGAACACCACCGAATGCACGGCGCCAATGCGTGTGCAGGCGAGCATCGCGTAAGCCGCTTCGGGGACCATCGGCATGTAGATACAGACCCGATCACCTTTCTTGACCCCGCGCTCTTTGAGCACATTCGCCAGGCGGGCAACGTTATGGTGGAGTTTCTTGTAAGTGATTTCGGCAGACTCGGCAGGATTGTCGCCCTCCCAGACAATCGCCACCTGATCGCCGCGCGTAGGAAGATGCCTGTCGATGCAGTTGTAGCTGACGTTCAACTGACCGCCCTTGAACCAGGAAGCCGCGCCGGTCGTGAGGTCATATTGCTGGACCTGCTCCCATGGGGCTGACCAGTCGAGGAATTTCTTCGCTTGTTCGGCCCAGAAGGCATCAGGCTCTTCTACGGATTGGCGGTACATCCGCTGGTAATCGTCGGCGCTCAACTGAGCGGCTTTGCGTGTCGCGTCGGCGTGTGGGAAATCGCTGAGATTGAACATGGCGTCTCCTTTTTTCTTGTGGGCTCGTCATGTCATCAGAGTAGTCGGACTCCTCAGGGTTCAGGATCCGGGCGCGTCACCCCCCATCAACACAAAACCCGCCGCCTCTTGCGAGGGGGCGGGTTTCGAGGTGCAGCAGCGGGCCGATCAGCCGCGGTGACGACCGCGGAAGTAATTGATCAGGCCTTGAGTCGACGCGTCTTCGGCCGGAGTTTCTTCGGTGCCGACAAGGCGACTGTAAACACCTTTGCCCAGCTCCTTGCCCAATTCCACGCCCCACTGATCGAAGGCGTTGGTGCCCCAGATCACGCTCTGTACGAAGACCTTGTGTTCGTACATGGCGACCAGCGCACCGAGGCGGCGAGGGCTGATGCGCTCGCACACGATCGTGTTGCTTGGACGGTTGCCCGGAATGACCTTGTGCGGCGCGACGCGCTGCACTTCGTCTTCCGGCATGCCCTTGGCGCGCAGTTCGGCTTCAGCCTCTTCGCGGGTCTTGCCCAGCATCAGCGCCTGACTCTGCGAGAGACAGTTGGCGTACAGCCACTGATGGTGATCCGAGACCGGGTTGAAGCTCACGATCGGCACGATGAAGTCGGCCGGAATCAACTGCGTGCCCTGGTGCAGCAACTGGTGGTACGCGTGCTGACCGTTGCAACCCACGCCACCCCAGATCACCGGGCCGGTATCGGTCTTGACCGGTACACCGTCCTGGCGAACGCTCTTGCCGTTGGATTCCATATCCAGCTGCTGCAAGTGCTTGGTGATGTTACGCAGGTAATGGTCGTAGGGCAGGATCGCGTGGCTTTGAGCACCCCAGAAATTGCCATACCAGACGCCAAGCAGACCCAGCAGAACGGGCATGTTCTTCTCGAAGTCGGCGTTCAGGAAATGCTGGTCCATGGTGTAGGCACCGGACAGCAGCTCCTTGAAGTTGGACATGCCGATGGCCAGGGCAATGGGCAGACCGATGGCCGACCACAACGAATAACGGCCGCCAACCCAGTCCCACATCGGGAAGATGTTCTCTTCGCGAATACCGAATGCCACGGCGGCGGCATTGTTGCTCGACACGGCAATGAAGTGACGGTACAGCTCGGCTTCCGAACCGCCCTGCGCCAGGTACCAGGCGCGAGCGGCGGTGGCGTTCTTCAAGGTTTCCAGCGTGCTGAACGTTTTGGACGAGACAATGAACAACGTGGTCTCGGCGCGCAGCTTGGCGGTCAGTTCGTGCAGCTCGGTGCCATCAATGTTCGCCAGATAGTGACAGCGGACGCCTTTCTGGCCGTAGGACAGCAACGCTTCGGACACCAGTTCAGGGCCGAGGAAGGAGCCACCGATGCCGATGTTGACCACGTCAGTGATCGGCTTCTCGGTGTAACCGCGCCACAGGCCGTCGTGAATGCGGCCGACCAGATCGGTGATCTGGTTCAGCACTTTATGCACTTCGGGCATCACGTTGGTGCCGTTGACCAGCAATTTGTCGCCTACTGGACGACGCAGTGCGGTGTGCAGCGCCGGACGGTTTTCCGAGGAGTTGACCGGTTCGCCGTCGTACTGCGCCTTGATCGCGTCCTTCAGACCGACTTCATTGGCCAGATTGACCAGCAGTTGACGGGTCTCGGCGTTGATCAGGTTTTTCGAGTAGTCGAGGAACAGCCCGGCGCTGCTGAGGGTGAAGTCGTTGAAACGCTGCGGGTCTTCGTTGAATGCGTCGCGCATGCTGAAGTTCTGCATGGCTTTGCGGTGATCGGTGAGCGCCTGCCAGGCGGGCAGGGTAGTGACGTCATGGGGAGTGCGGTAGTACGCCATCGCTGCGGGTTTCCTTGTACTTGAACTGCCTTTTTGGACACTGAAAAGCCAGGTGGACACGAATTCGTTAATACGTCAGAGACTAATCCCCGGCAACGCCGATGTCTGCGCCTCGCTTTACCTTTGCTCGGTACTTTTTCTCACAAGGTAAAGTCGCCTTTCTCGGACGAACTGTACCGGTATGGCATTGCTGGTGGGGCTAAGTTCATTGCCTGGCGCCATATAGAGCATGCGCGGCACCCATTCACACGCTCACCCCCGGGGTTGGTGAGCATAGTTGCGAATACCAGTGTACTGCGCGTTATTCCTTGATCAGGTGAAGATTGTCGATCAGCCGGGTCTTGCCCAGAAACGCTGCGGCCAGTATCACCAGATCCTGATCCGCAGGCATCGCAGGGCGCAGGCTCGTTGCCTGACGTATTTCAAGGTAATCGAGGCGCATGCCCACGCTTTCCAGTGCCTTTTTGCCCTCGTCCAGCAGCAGCGCGTGATTCTTTTCGCCCTTTTGCAGGCTGTCGCCGATCTGCCTGATGACCCGATACAGCGTGGGTGCCGCGGCGCGCTCGGTTTCAGTCAGATAGCCATTTCGCGAAGACAACGCCAGGCCGTCGGTGGCCCGCACGGTCGGCTCGCCGATGATCTGGATCGGCATGTTCAGGTCGCGAACCATCGCGCTGATCACCGCCAGTTGCTGGAAGTCTTTCTGGCCGAAGATCGCAAGGTCCGGCTGGACCATGTTGAACAGCTTGCTGACCACCGTCGAAACCCCGTCGAAGTGCCCCGGGCGACTGCCGCCGCACAGGCCTTCCGAGACAACCGGAACGCGAACGATGGTCTGATCGGCCATCCCGTGCGGGTACATCTCTTCAACTGTCGGGGTGAACAGCAGGTGGCAACCGGCTTGCAGCAGTTGTTCCTGATCAGCGGCCAACGTGCGCGGATAGGTGGCCAGGTCCTCGGTGGGACCGAACTGCAGCGGGTTGACGAAAATGCTCGCCACCACGAAGTCGGCACGCTGAGCGGCTTTCTTGACCAGCGCAATGTGGCCGCTGTGCAGATTGCCCATGGTTGGAACGAGCGCGATCCGCTTGCCTTCGCCGCGGGCGCGAGCGACGGCTGCGCGCAGCTCGCGCACTGTCTTGACTGTGTTCATGCCGAGAATCCGTGTTCTGGGGCGGGGAAGCTGACGTCTTTGACTGCACTGACGTAGGCGCTGATAGCCGATTGAACATCAGCCTGACCGGTCATGAAGTTCTTCACGAATTTAGGCACGCGGCCGCTGATCGACAGGCCGAGCATGTCGTGCAACACCAGCACCTGGCCATCGGTGGCGCTGCCGGCGCCGATGCCGATGACCGGGATTTTCACGGCGTGGGTGATTTCCTGCGCCAGTTCGCTGGGCACGCATTCCAGCAGAATCATCGCTGCACCCGCCTGCTCCAGCGTGATGGCATCGGCTCGCATCTGCCGCGCCTGCGCTTCCTGACGGCCCTGAACCTTGTAACCGCCCAGCACGTTCACCGCTTGCGGCGTCAGGCCCATGTGCGCGCACACCGGAATGCCGCGCTCGGCCAGCAGACGAATCGAATCGGCCAGCCACGCCGCGCCCTCGATCTTGAGCATGTGCGCGCCGGCCTGCATCAGCATCGCGCTGTTGGCGAAGGTCTGCTCGGCGGTGGCATAGGACATGAACGGCAGGTCGGCCAGGATCAGCGCACCCTGATTGCCGCGTTTGACGCTGGCGACGTGGTAAGCCATTTCGGCCGTGGTGACCGGCAAGGTGCTGTCGTGCCCCTGAAGAACCATGCCCAGCGAGTCGCCGACCAGCAGCACCTCGACACCCGCCTGACTGGCGACATGGGCGAAGGTTGCGTCGTAGCAGGTCAGCATGGTGATTTTTTCCCCCTTTTGCTTCAGGCCCAGCAGGGACGTAACGGTGATATCTGGCATGAAAAAGTCCTCATTCAGGCGCTGTGAACACTACGGCGAGCAACGCGTGATTCATTCCTGGAACTCAGGCACATCGTCGTTGCGCGATGTTTGCAAAGACCTGTTCCGCGCCTTGTGGCCGGGAGTCCGGCTTCGGGACGCTTATCTTCGTGAGGAGGGGGCGGGAAGTCAATTCCGGGTGTTACCGGTTGGGTCAGGATGTTACCGAAGCCTGCTGTATGCCCGCGACCGCCACGATCGCAACGCCAGAGGCAGAAATGCGATGTGCCCGCGATCATGCAGGCGCGTGGCCCGGCCGACGACCTGGCGCGAAGCAGTCGCAAGGCCCGTCACTCGAAATATCAGGCAGCCGCGCTCCTAAGGGCGATGGGCTGCTAGACCGACAGCCGCTCCAGGCCTTCGAACGGGCAGGCGGTGAGCAAGTCATCCAGCGCGCGGCCGTCGGCGAGGGTGATCCCCGGCGCCAGTTCGGCCAGCGGATAGAGCACGAACGCACGGGCGTGCATGTGATAGTGCGGCACCTTCAGGCGGGGCTCGTCGATGAGGCGGTCACCAAACAGCAGGATGTCCAGGTCAAGCGTACGCGGGCCCCAGCGCTCAAGGCGTTCGCGGCCCTGATCGTTCTCGATCGCCTGCAAACCATCGAGTAACGTCAACGGATCCAGCAAGGTGTCGAGCCCAGCCACCGCATTGGTATAGCGCGGCTGACCCGGCAAGAGCGAGTCGCTGACGTAAAAAGAGGAAACGCCCGACAGGCTCGTCTCTGGCAATTGCGCCAATGCCTTGATCGCGTCGCGCAACTGCTCGGCGGGATCGGCCAGGTTGCTGCCCAGACCGATATACACGCGTTCCGTCATGGTGTTATTCCGATGCGTCGGCGCCAGCGCGTTTGCGCTTGCCGCCCCCGCTGCGGCGACGCTTGCGCGGCCCCTGTCCGGTCGCTTCAGACTTACTGCCCAGATCGCGAATCATGTCCCGACGTCCGGCATCGTTGGCGTCCTGATACTCAGTCCACCAGTCGCCCAACCCGTCGGTTTCCTCGCCCGCAGTTTCGCGCAGCAGCAAGAAGTCGTAGCCGGCGCGGAAGCGTGGATTGTCCAGCAGCAGATCGGCACGCTTGCCGGAGCGACGTGGCAGGCGCTCCTGCATGTCCCAGATTTCACGAATCGGCATCGTGAAACGTTTGGGAATCG
Source organism: Pseudomonas sp. efr-133-TYG-103a (assembly GCF_030209235.1). Lineage (NCBI taxonomy): Bacteria > Pseudomonadati > Pseudomonadota > Gammaproteobacteria > Pseudomonadales > Pseudomonadaceae > Pseudomonas > Pseudomonas sp. efr-133-TYG-103a. The sequence continues at coordinate 27,580 of NZ_JARVSK010000013.1, read as the reverse complement.
CAATGCGCTGGCACTGCTCAGCGATCAACTCGTGCGCAGCTTCCTGCATGGCCGGGATCGGCGGCATTCCGCGTTCCTGCAGACGCAACACGCGAGCCGGCAGGGCAGGCCACAGCAACGCAGCGAACAGGAAAGCAGGCGTTACCGGCTTGTTCTGCTGAACCCGCAGGTCGGTGTTGGCCAAGGCTTCGCTGATGAGCGTATGCGTATAGGTCGGGTTGTACTCCAGCGCCTTGGAGCTGGCAGGGAACAAGGGATCGAACAGCTCCAGATCGACCAGCATCTCGAACGTGGATTCGGCGTAACCCGACAGGAACAGCTTCAGCACTTCTTCAAACAGACGCGCCGAGGGAATATCCCGCAGCATCGGCGCCAGCGGCCGGATCGGTGTAGCGCTGTGTTTCTCGATTCCGAAATCCAGCTTGGCCGCGAAACGGACTGCTCGGAGCATACGCACCGGGTCTTCTTTGTATCGCTGCTGCGGGTCGCCAATCAGGCGGATCAGACGATTGCGGATATCGTGCACGCCGTTGGCGTAATCCAGTACGCGCTCGGTTATCGGATCATAATAAAGGGCGTTGATGGTGAAGTCGCGGCGCTGCGCGTCTTCTTCAAGCGTGCCATACACGTTGTCGCGCAGAATCCGGCCGCTCTCATTGCGCGAGGACTGATTGCTGTCCTCTTCTTCGTCATCCTGCGGATGATTGGCGCGGAAGGTGGCCACTTCGATGATTTCGCGACCGAAATGGATGTGAACAAGCTTGAAGCGACGGCCGATGATGCGCGCATTACGGAACTCGGCACGGACTTGCTCAGGCGTGGCGCTGGTGGCGACGTCGAAATCTTTCGGCGTGATGCCCAGCATCAAGTCGCGTACGCAACCACCGACCAGGTAGGCCTGATAGCCGGCGTTCTGCAGACGCTCGACAATGCTCACGGCATAACGGCTGAACTGTGTGCGCTGCAACGAATGCTGGCTGCTGCTGAGCACTTCGGGCGTTGTGCGCGTGTGTTGCTGCGGCTTGCGCAGAGGGGAACGGAATGACTGGAACAGCTTCTTCAGCATGGGATGCACTGTTTGAAGGAATATTCGGCCAATTTCGAAGAATGACCGCACGATGGGCGGGGATTCTAGCATTTAGTCGAGGGATGGTGTAGGACGCTGCGCGAAGGCCGTCTGAAGCGGTGTGTATGGGATGAAACGGGAGGGGAAAGTGAAGCTGGCGTGGCGCCGGATGCGAGGAGGATGTCTTGTAAGCTACTGGGGGAGCCGAAGCTCCCCCAAAGTGCGTGCTCTTATTCTTATTGTCTGTTGGGCTTTTTGTTTTTGTTGAGCGCCCAATTCACGGCTTTCGCCTGTGAAACCTCCCAATCGGGAGTCAAGAGCAAACGGATTGCTTTGGTCGCTGTGCTGCAGTGATCAATCGATCCAACCAGTTCAGGCTCTACCTTAGGGTAGTTTTTTGTTGTTCTCGGCCTGGTTGCGGGACAAGTCCCAAATGCAACGCCTCTCCAAAAGAATCAGTTAGCTGCGCCTCCGCCGTGTTGTTCTTGTTATGCGTGAGTCGATTCGTCTTGTTTTTATTGTGTTGTTTTACGGGTGACTGATTTTTGTTGTTCTTGTACGAATAGATATAGCAGGACCTGTGCCAACTTTTGCGAAATTAGCTACAGGCCTTTGTTTTCGGGGGTGTGGCAAATTGACGCTATTTTTCGAGGCCGAAAAAAAGCCGGGGATTCGTTACCGTACGCCCCGGCTTTTGTTACGTCCTGCATGTGAGGTAACAGTTTTTTCACAAGCCCGGTGTGCCGCGTGCCAGAGCCTTGCGATGGGTGTTACGGTCAGGTTTCGCTGGCCACTCCGGTCTTGCGGCGCGGGATGCCCAGACGCTGACGACGTTCCCACAGACACTTGCGGCTCACACCGAGCTTACGTGCCAGCTCGGTCTCGGTCATGTGGTCCTGATGCTCGAGAACGAAGTGCTGAAAGTAATCTTCCAGAGACAGATCCTCGGTCGGCTCATGCGCCGTTGAACTCGCCGAGTTGGCCGCCTGCGGCGCCAGACCGATGAATTCTTCGACGTCCAGGTCGCTCAACTCAATGTCGATGCCCAGCAGGTCTGCGGAGATTTCCGGGCTTTCGCACAGAATCACCGCGCGCTCCACGGCGTTCTCGAGTTCCCGCACGTTCCCCGGCCAGGCGTAGTGACGAATGGCCTGTTCGGCGTCCGGGCCGAATCGCAGATCAGTCCGCCCGGCTTTGGCACTTTGCCGTGCAAGGAACGCGTTGGCGATTTCATTCACGTCGGCCCCGCGCTCTCGCAACGCTGGCAGCTTCAGCGCGATGACATGCAGACGGTAATAAAGGTCTTCTCGGAATTGCCCGACCTTGGCCAGGCTTTTCAGATCACGGTGGGTGGCGGCGATCAGGCGGACATCGACCTTCTGCGACTGCACAGAACCGACCCGGCGGATCTCACCTTCCTGAAGCACGCGCAGCAGTCGAGCCTGAGCTTCGAGAGGCAACTCGCCGATTTCGTCGAGGAACAGCGTTCCGCCATCCGCCGCTTCCACCAGACCCGCGCGACCCGCGCTGGCGCCAGTGAACGCACCTTTCTCATGACCAAACAGTTCGGACTCGATGAGCGTTTCAGGAATGGCCGCACAGTTGACCGAGATCATCGGCGCCTTGGCCCGGCGAGAAAGATTGTGCAGGGCACGTGCAACCAGCTCCTTGCCGGTCCCCGATTCACCTTGAATCAACACGTTCGAATCGGTGGGCGCGACCTTGCGGATCTTGCTGTACAGATCCTGCATCGGCGGGCACGAGCCGATGATGCCGATCTCGCCATTGCTGTTGTCAGGACCCGCTTTGTCGCTGGCCGATGCCTTGGCGGCAGTGGCCCGCTCGGCCTGAATGCTCTGCACGGTCTGGCGGTCGCGCAGGATACGCGAGACCGCCTGGAGCATTTCGTCGTGGTCGAACGGCTTGGCGATGTAATCCACCGCGCCCATTTTCATCGAATCCACGGCCGAGCGCAGGCTGGCGTAGCTGGTCATGATCAACACCGGCTTGCCCTGACCCAGCTTGATCAGCTCAGTGCCCGGGGCGCCCGGCAGGCGCAGGTCGCTGACGATCAGATCAAACGACGGGATGCTGAAACGTTCCTGAGCTTCCTGCACGGATCCGGCTTCACTGACCTGGTACTGATTGCGTTCCAGCAAACGACGCAAGGCAGATCGGATAATGGTTTCGTCTTCGACGATCAAAATGTGAGGCATTGATTCGATTCTCTCGACGGTCTCAGTTCACAGCGGACGTCGCTTCGACATGTCGCGGTAATGTCACCCGAATTCGGGTTCCGCGTTGATGCTCGGGGTCAGCCGGGCTGTCGATGGTGATTTGTCCATAATGCTCTTCAACGATGGAATAGACCAGTGCGAGCCCCAGTCCTGTTCCTTCCCCCGGATCCTTGGTGGTGAAGAACGGTTCGAACAAGCGATCCATGATTGCTTTGGGAATTCCGGTGCCTTCGTCTTCGACGATCAAATCGACCGTATGTTCGGAGGCTTCGCTTCTGACACGCACCGCGCTGCCGGCAGGTGAGGCGTCACGGGCGTTGGACAGAAGGTTGATCAAAACCTGCGCCAGCCGCTGCGGATCGCCGTCGACCCAGTGGCCGGGGTTGCACAGGTTATAGAACTGCACTTCGAAATTCCGTCGATTCAGGGCGAGCAGACCAATGGCGTCCTGCGCGACCTCGGCCAGACAGACGGCCTCGTCTGCATGTTGGTGCCCGCCCGCATGGGCGAAACTCATCAATGACTGAACGATGCGTGACACCCGCTTGGTTTGCTCGAGGATCTGGCTGCTGATTTCGGTCAGCTCGCCGTCTTCCTCGCGTTCTTCACGCAGGTTTTGCGCAAGACAGGCAATGCCGGTGATCGGGTTGCCGATTTCGTGCGCCACGCCCGCAGCGAGCCGGCCAATGCTGGCCAGACGTTCGGAATGCACCAGCTTGTCTTCGAGCATCTGCGTGTCGGTCAGGTCTTCGACCAGAATCACCAGACCACTGTTACCAGGCGCGAGGGGCTCGTCGATTGCCGCTTTGTGCAGATTGAGCCAGCGAGTCTGTCCATCCAGCGCCAGACGCTGCTTGTGCAAGTGTTCATCCGGGACGTTGATGAAGCCCAGCAGCAGCTGTTTCCAGGGATCGACAATGGTTTCGAGGCGCGATCCGACCACGCGCTGGGCGCCGATACCGGTCAGTTCTTCCATGGCCTTGTTCCACATCAGGATTTCCTGATCTTTGGCCAGAGAGCAGACCCCCATTGGCAACTCCTGCAAGGTCTGCCGGTGATAGCGGCGCAAGGCATCGAGTTCGGCGGCAAGACCGGTGAGGCGCGAGTGGTAGTCCTCAAGCCGGCTTTCAATGAAATGGATGTCTTCGGTCACATAATTTTCGCTGCCCGATTTATACGGCAGGAAGGTTTCAACCATGTCTTGCGCCACGCTTGGTCCCATCAAACCGGAGAGATTGGCCTCGATCCGGTCGCGCAAGCGACGCAATGCATAGGGACGGCGTTCGTCGAACGGCAAATAGAGATCGCGCAGCGCCTGCTCGACTTCCTTCTGCGCAGCCTTCGCGCCCAGCGGTTTGGCGAGCTGCGTGGCGAACTCCTGAGGCGAAACCGCGTGCAGCTCCCGACGCTGCGGACGCCGGACGTTATCCACCGCGCAGGCCTCGGCGGCGCTCGCTTCTTCAGGACTGGGATTGCTGAACAGGGAAATCAGCGTGAACACCAGCACGTTCGCCGCCAGTGATGCGATGGCCGCCATGTGCCAACTGGTGTCGTCGAGCACGTAGATCATGTTGAGCAGCGGGATGTAGAACCCCTGGAAATTGCCGATCAGCGGGAACAGCATGCTGACCATCCAGACCACGATCCCGGCGATCAGGCCGGCCATGAACCCACGACGATTGGCGGCCGGCCAGTAGAGCACTGACAGCACGCCCGGCAAGAATTGCAGGGTGGCGACAAATGCCACGATGCCCAGGTTGGCCAGATTCTGCTTGGCACCCAGCATCAGATAGAAGCCGTAGCCCGCCATGATGATCGCGACGATCAGGCCGCGACGGGTCCATTTGAGCCAGCGATAGATGTTGCCCTCGGCCGGCGGCTGATAGAGCGGCAGCACTAGATGATTGAGCGCCATGCCCGACAATGCCAGGGTGGTGACGATGATCAAACCGCTGGCGGCGGACAGCCCGCCGACATAAGCCAGTAACGCCAGGCTTTTGTTGTGTGCGGCGATGCCGATGCCGAGGGTGAAATATTCCGGGCTGGTGGTGGCGCCCAGCTTGAGCCCGGCCCACAGCACCAGCGGCACGGCCAGGCTCATCAACAGCAGGAACAGCGGCAGGCCCCAGCTGGCGCTGACCAGCGAGCGCGGATTGAGGTTCTCGGTAAACGTCATGTGATACATGTGCGGCATGACGATGGCCGATGCGAAGAACACCAGCAGCAGTGTCCGCCAGGGGCCTTCTTGCAGCGGCGTGTGAAGGGCGGCCAGAGCGCTCTGGTTTTGCAGCAGCCATTGCTCGAGGCTCTGCGGGCCATCGAATACGCCATAGAGCGCATAAATGCCGATGCCGCCGATGGCGACCAGCTTGATCACCGATTCGAAGGCAATGGCGAACACCAGCCCTTCGTGCTTCTCCCGCGTCGCGATATGGCGTGAGCCGAAGAAAATCGTGAACAGCGTGATCAGGACGCAGAACGCCAGCGCCACGTAATTGCGCACCGGCTCGCGGGTGAGGATCGCGATGGAGTCGGCGACGGCCTGGATCTGCAGCGCCAGCAGCGGTAAAACGCCCAGCAGCATGAAGACCGTCGTCAGCGCTCCGGCCCAGGTGCTGCGAAAGCGGAACGCAAAAAGGTCCGCCAGCGACGACAGTTGGTAAGTGCGAGTGATCTTCAGGATCGGGTAAAGCAGCACCGGCGCCAGCAGAAACGCCCCGGAAACTCCCAGATAGCTGGACAGAAACCCGTAGCCGTATTCATAAGCCAAGCCGACCGTACCGTAAAACGCCCAGGCACTGGCGTACACGCCCAGCGACAGCGTGTAGGTCAGCGGGTGGCGAATGATCCAGCGTGGGATCAGACCGCGCTCACTGACCCAGGCAACGCTGAACAGCACCAGCAGGTACGCGGCGCTGATCAGGATCATCTGCGTCAGGCTAAAGCTCATCGGCATCTCGTTGGCTCTGCAGGATGAAGGTCACCACGATGAGGATCAGCCACAACATATAAGGCCGGTACCAGGCGCCTGTCGCGTCGATCCACCAATCCATGATGGCGGGGGAGAACAGGTAGATGCCTACCACCAGGAGCAGGACCAATCGATAAATGTACATTTGGCCTCCTAGAGTGAGTGACGCCGACACGACAGCCCGAAGGAGCGGCATGGTAACGGATGGCTATCAGGCTGCAAGCGACGTTTCGGCCACCTTTTGTGCTGCGATTTGAAGCAACCGCTCTGGCTCAGTCTATTCGAGCTTCTTCGATCGTGCCGACGCGAGGAATCAGATCGGCGTTCCAGTGTGCAATTCCCCAGTCGAGTACTTCTCTGGGCGTTGCGAACGCCAGCTCGCCCGGCGCGGGTTGACCAAGGGCGCGCAAGGCCCGAAGCAGCAGGGGCGTGGCCTGGTCTGGCGGCAACGGCGGGGATCGATAGGATTTACCCAGTTTGTGCCCGTCTGGCTGGGTGATCAGCGGGACGTGCAGGTAGCGAGGCTGCGGCAGGCCGAGCAGTTCTTGCAAGTAAAGCTGGCGCGGGGTCGAGTCGAGCAGGTCGGCGCCCCGGACAATATCGGTGATGCCCTGCCAGCCGTCATCCAGCACGACGGCCAGTTGGTAGGCGTACAGGCCGTCGCGCCTGCGGATCACGAAGTCGCCCGCGTCACGGCCCAGGTGCTGACGAAATTCGCCTTGTACCCGGTCCTCGAAACGATATTCCAGCTCCGGCACGCGAATGCGGATGGCGGCGTTGTCGGGCGAGTGCCCGGCGTTGCGGCAGAATCCGGGGTAGATCCCATGGAAGGGCTCGAGCTGTTTACGCGAGCAGGTGCACGCGTACGCCAGCCCGTAGCTGAACCAGCGATCGATGATTTCCTGATAGGCCGCATGCCGGTCGCTTTGTCTGACCACCTCGCCATCCCACTCGAAGCCATAGGTTTCGAGGGTTTTGAGAATGGCCGCCTGAGCGCCGGGTTCCTCACGGGGAGGGTCCAGATCCTCGATGCGCATCAGCCACTGGCCGCCGACCGAGCGCGCATCGAGATAAGACGCGAGCGCCGCGACCAGGGAACCGAAGTGCAGATAGCCGCTGGGGGTTGGCGCAAAGCGCCCTATATAGGTAGGGGAGTTCATGGGCGCTGATGGTACTGGAAATGAGATGTGCGAAAAACCGGACGTTACCTCAATGCCTGTAGGAGCATGGCGGGTGTCGGTCCTGATTCATACACGTCCCGGGCAGGCCGGCCTGCCAGCTGCACTTCCGGAAAAAACAAAGGACGCCGAAGCGTCCTTTATTACAGAAAATCCGAGGTCATTTACCGACCTGTTTTTCCTTGATTTCAGCCAGCGTCTTGCAGTCGATGCACATATCGGCAGTCGGGCGGGCTTCCAGACGGCGCAGGCCGATCTCGATGCCGCAGGACTCACACCAGCCGTACTCTTCGTCTTCGATCAACTGCAGCGTCTTGTCGATCTTTTTGATCAGCTTGCGTTCACGATCGCGTGCGCGCAGTTCCAGTGCGAACTCTTCTTCCTGACTCGCACGGTCAGCAGGGTCAGGAAAGTTGGCCGCTTCGTCCTTCATGTGATCAACCGTGCGGTCGACTTCCTGCATCAAGTCCTGTTTCCACTTATTCAGGATCTTGGTGAAGTGGGCTCGCATGGGCTTGCCCATGTATTCCTCGCCCTTCGTCTCAACGTACGGCGTAAAACCGCTGATCGTTGTTGAATTGCTTTTTTGCTTTTCTTCGGTGGGCATGAACGGACCGCCTCTCACTCTTCTAAGCCATTGCGCAGGGTAAAGATCCATCGCCGACACCCGCCGGCCCTGCGGCTGCAAGCGGGCGAACTTACCAGATCGAATCGGGGCGCGCTACTCCCGGTTGTCGAGCTTGGCTCTCCAACGCGCCCGTGAACTATGACCGCAGCCAGAGCGTCGGGTTTTATATTATTTTGCGGTGCCATCAGTCTAGCCCCTCCAGCGATAACGCCCGGTTTTCTGGATTGTCGGTTGCAGGACTTCAAAGCGGCGGTCGATAAATCCTGTAGCGCGCTGGTCGCTTGGGTAGAATCCTCAGCTTGTTTCGCACAATCGTCATTAAAGGAAGGCCAATGCCACAGCCCTACAGTGCGCGCAGTCGCGCCATCGAACCCTTTCATGTCATGGCACTGCTGGCGCGGGCCAATGAACTGCAGGCGGCGGGGCACGATGTCATTCACCTCGAAATCGGCGAGCCCGACTTCACGACGGCCGAACCTATCGTCAAAGCCGGTCAGGCCGCTCTGGCAGCCGGAAAAACCCGATACACCGCAGCCCGTGGCCTGCCTGAACTGCGCGACGCGATTGCCGGCTACTACGCCAGCCGTTATGGCCTGGACATCGATCCGCGACGGATCCTGATTACTCCAGGCGGTTCGGGCGCGTTGTTGCTGGCGACCAGTCTGCTGGTCGATCCCGGTAAGCACTGGTTGTTGGCCGACCCGGGATATCCCTGCAACCGGCACTTCCTGCGTCTGGTCGAGGGCGCTGCGCAATTGGTGCCGGTCGGCCCGGACGTCCGCTACCAGCTCACGCCTGAACTGATCGCCAGCCACTGGAACGAGGACAGTGTCGGCGCCCTGGTCGCGTCCCCGGCCAACCCGACAGGTACGTTGCTGCATCGTGATGAACTTGCCGCGCTTTCATCCTCGCTCAAGGCGCGCGATGGGCATCTGGTGGTTGACGAGATTTATCACGGCCTGACCTACGGCACCGACGCGGCCAGTGTCCTGGAAGTGGATAACGACGCTTTTGTGCTCAATAGCTTTTCAAAGTATTTCGGCATGACGGGATGGCGTCTTGGTTGGCTGGTCGCTCCGGAAGTCGCGGTCGGTGATCTGGAAAAACTCGCTCAAAACTTGTACATCAGCGCGCCGAGCATGGCGCAGAGTGCTGCCCTGGCCTGTTTCGAGCCGCAAACGCTGGCTATCCTCGAAGAGCGTCGTGCCGAATTCGGTAAGCGTCGGGACTTCCTGCTGCCTGCATTGCGTGAGTTGGGCTTCAATATCGCCGTCGAGCCGGAAGGCGCGTTCTATCTATATGCGGACATCAGCACCTTCGGCGGTGATGCGTTCGCATTCTGCCGGCATTTTCTGGAAACCGAGCACGTCGCGTTTACTCCCGGGCTTGATTTTGGCCGCTATCAGGCCGGCCATCACGTGCGTTTCGCTTACACGCAAAGCCTGCCGCGCCTGCAGGAAGCCGTGGAGCGGATCGGACGTGGCCTGCGGAGCTGGCAAGGCTGATGCGTTTTTCTCCTCCTCTCGAAGAAGCTCGGCTGATCCAGCGCTACAAGCGGTTCCTGGCCGATATCGAAACCCCAAGCGGCGAAACGCTGACCATTCACTGCCCCAACACCGGTTCCATGTTCAATTGCATGATGCCGGGCGGCCGGGTCTGGTTCAGCCGCTCCAATGGTCCCAAACGCAAGCTGCCCGGCACGTGGGAGATCAGCGAAACACCTCAAGGTCGCTTCGCGTGCGTCAACACCGGCCGTGCCAACAAGCTGGTGGAAGAGGCGCTGCTGGCAGGCGTGATCACAGAACTGAACGGGTTTACTGCAATCAAGCGCGAAGTCGCTTACGGGCAGGAAAACAGTCGCGTCGATTTTCGTCTGGATTACCCCCTGGGCCCGCTGTTTCTTGAAGTGAAGAGCGTGACGCTGGGTTTTGACGACAGCAATGTCGCGGCATTTCCTGACGCCGTCACCCAGCGCGGCGCCAAACATTTGCGTGAATTGGCGACGCTGGCGCGGGAAGGCGTGCGGGCAGTGCTGCTGTATTGCGTGAACCTGACGGGTGTCGAGGGTGTACGGCCGGCGGAAGAGATCGACGCCGCCTACGCGGCAGCCCTGCGCGAAGCCGTTGCGGCCGGTGTGGAGGTCCTGGCGTATGGGGTGCAGTTGACGCCCGACGAAGCGCGCATCGACCGGCGACTACAGATCCATCTGCATGATCTCAATCATCCCGTGCCTGTTCTGGCAGATTGATCCACACACCGTCCGCATCTTCGGCGCAGGCGATTGCGCCCAGGGCCTGACCCTCGCAGGGGCCCGCGACGCATTCGCCGCTTTCTATGAGAAACAGGGCGCCGTGAGTGGCGCACTGAATCAGGCTGGCGCTGCTGTCCAGAAACCGGTCCGGCTGCCATTCCAGTGCCACGCCCCGATGAGGACAGCGATTGCGGTAGACGTAAATCTGCCCGGCGCGACGGATTGCCATCAGCGCCAGGCCCTCGACCTCAAAGCCAACGCTTTTGCCCTCTTTGACGCGGTCGCTGTTGCACAGGTATTTCAGCGTAGGCTCCTTCGCGCTTGACGCGTAAATGCAAATAATTATCAAATTGCCCGGCTTCGACCTGCAGCATCGACAGTGTGCCAGCTTGCTGAATCGCGAGTCGACACGACGTACCAGAGGAACCGCTGACAAGCGCACTCCGTTTCGCCTTCCTTATAAGGGATCTCCCCGTTATGCGTTTCATGACCCGACTGACCGCGATCCTGACCGGCCTGGTGATTGCGAACCTGGCCTTGGCCGACACTCCATCGCCGCAACGCTGGGTCAGCGCCGGGGGCGCGTTGACCGAGTGGGTCGTGGCATTGGGCGGCGAGTCGTATCTGGTCGGCGTCGACACCACCAGCCAGCACCCGCAGACGCTGAAAACGCTGCCCAGCATCGGTTATCAGCGTCAGATGTCGTCGGAAGGCATCCTCAGTCTGCGTCCGGACATTCTTGTCGGGACCGAAGAAATGGGGCCTCCCGCTGTCATCGAACAATTGCGTGCTGCCGGCATCAAGGTGCAAGTGTTATCTGCCAGCGCTGATGTGTCTGCACTGAAAGGTAATCTGGAAACGCTTGGCTCATTGCTCGGCAAACAGGATGAGGCCCGTCGTCTCAGCGAGAGCTTCGCGCGGCAACTGGACAGTCAGCACACGTGGGTCGATCAGGCGCAACAGCATCAGTCGGCCCCTGGCGTGTTGCTGCTGGTCAGTCATGCGGGCGCCGCGCCCATGGTTGCAGGCGCAGGGACCGTGGGCGACTGGTTGATCAAGCAGGCTGGAGGCCGCAATCTGGCCACCCACAGCGGTTATAAGATTTTCTCCGCCGAGGCCATGGCGGGGCTCAGTCCCGAGGTGATGGTGTTCACCGACCGCGCCCAGAATGGCGCTTCGGCGCGTGACGCCCTGCTCAAGCAGAACCCGGTACTGGCGGCCTCTCGGGCTGCGCGTGACAACAGATTCGTGGAAATCGACCCAACGCTGCTGGTGGGTGGCTTGGGCCCACGTCTGCCTGAGGCGATCAAGCACTTGAGCAAAGCCTTCTATCCTGCAGATACCTCCATCAACGCCAAGGTGTCGCCCGCTCAATGAGGGTCATCCTGCAACCGCGAACGCTGTTCATCGTGCTGAGCGTGGCGTGTCTACTGGCCGTGTGGCTGTCTCTTGCGCTAGGGCCGGTCAGTCTGCCGCTGATGGATACCTTGCGCGCCGGCCTGCGCCTGCTCGGCTTTCCGATTGCCGGCCACGACTTGCAGCAAGCCGAATTGATCCTTGGCCAGATCCGTCTGCCACGCACGTTGCTCGGTCTGGCGGTGGGCGCGGTGCTGGCGCTGTCTGGCGTCGCGATGCAAGGCCTGTTTCGCAATCCACTGGCCGACCCCGGTCTGGTTGGCGTTTCCAGCGGCGCAGCACTCGGCGCGGCCGTCGCCATTGTGGCAGCCGCTTCACTGGGTGGGCTGCCGGAAGCCTTCGCACCGTATCTGCTTTCCCTCTGTGCCTTCGCTGGCGGATTGATGGTGACCGGTATCGTTTACCGGCTAGGCAGGCGCGATGGCCAGACCAGCGTCGGCATCATGTTGCTGGCGGGCGTGGCGATGACGGCGCTGGCCGGCTCAATCATCGGGCTTTTCACGTATCTGGCGGACGACGCGACGTTGCGCACGCTGACATTCTGGAACCTGGGCACGCTCAACGGCGCGAGTTACGCGCGTTTGTGGCCGCTGTTGCTGGTCTGCGTGCTCGTGATCGTTTGGCTGCCGCGTCGGGCGAAAGCGTTGAACGCGCTGTTGCTGGGTGAGTCCGAAGCGCGTCACCTGGGTATCGAGGTGGAGCGTCTCAAGGGCGAATTGATCCTGTGCATCGCGCTCGGCGTGGGCGCGGCCGTGGCGGCGGCCGGACTGATCGGGTTTGTCGGTCTGATCGTGCCGCATCTGGTCCGGCTGATCGCAGGCCCCGATCATCGGGTGGTGTTGCCTGCGTCGGCGCTGGCTGGTGCGAGCCTGCTGCTGTTCGCCGACGTCTTTGCCCGTCTGGTGCTGGCTCCGGCGGAGTTGCCGATCGGTATCGTGACGGCATTCCTCGGCGCGCCCTTCTTTTTATTCCTGCTGGTCAGAGGGCGGACCTGATGATCGCCGAAAACCTCTGCGTTCACCGGGACGGCAAGGACGTCCTGATGAATGTCGACCTGACGCTTGCCCCAGGCGAAATTCTTGGTGTGCTCGGTCCGAACGGCGCAGGAAAGAGCACGCTGCTCGGCGCCATGAGTGGTGAACTGAAAACCGCGAAAGGGCGGGTCAGCCTGGACAACCGCGCGCTGGCTGAATGGAGCGGTCGTGAGCGCGCGCGGCGCCTGGCGGTTTTGCCGCAGAGCTCGACGTTGAGCTTTGCATTCAACGTCCATGAGGTGATCGCCATGGGGCGACTGCCACACGATACGGGCCGGGAACGCGATGCCGAGATCATTCGTGCGTCACTTGAGGCAGTCGACTCGCTTCATCTGCAGGATCGCAATTACCTGACCTTGTCAGGGGGGGAGCGTCAGCGGGTGCATCTGGCGCGAGTGCTGGCACAATTGGGAGGGGGCGAGGGCGCCCAGACGCTGTTGCTGGATGAGCCGACGTCCATGCTCGACCCCTTGCACCAACACACCACCTTGCAGGCCGTACGTGAATTTGCCGATCGCGGTGGTGCCGTGCTGGTCATCCTGCACGATCTGAACCTGGCTGCGCGCTACTGTGACCACCTGTTGCTGCTCGAAAACGGTCGACCTTATCTGTCAGGGTCGCCGCAGGTCGTGCTGGCGCCCGAGCCGCTGAAGTCGGTGTTCGGGCTGGACGTACTGGTGCAGCCTCATCCCGAGCGAGGCCATCCGCTGGTGATTACGCGTTGAGCCAGCGGCCAGGTCTGCTGCGCGCTCGGCGCCCTTTCTAAACACTGCGCTTGCAGGCAATGTCCTAAGGACATTTCCGATACTCGCGTAGGCTGACTCTCTCGCCGTCCCGAGACCCTTTCTTCGTACCCTCGCTGGATTATCGTCCGCTCAACGACAGCATCGAGGAGGCGGGATGAACGCAGTAAACGACAACAGCGAAGCGTTGGCACAGCAGGCGATTGGCTTGATGGAGCTGACATCGTTGAACGCCGATGACACTCAGGAACGGATCATCGCGTTATGCCAACGCGCGCTCACGCCTGTCGGGGATGTGGCCGCCGTGTGCGTTCTGCCCCGATTCGCAGGACTGGCGCGGCGCACGCTCGATAACCTGCGGGCGCGAGACGTCAAAGTAGTCGCGGCGGTCAATTTCCCCGGCGGAAGCCCGATGATCGCATCCGTGGAGTCGGAAACCCAGGCGGCCATTCTGGCGGGCGCTGACGAAATCGATCTGGTCTATCCGTTCCATGCGCTGTTGGGTGGCAATAAGCACATCGGTGGCGAAATGATCGCGGCCTGTAAGGCGAAATGCACCCGACGCGCCAATCTGACCATCACGCTGGAGACCGGCGTGCTGCGGGATCCGCAAATGATTTACGGCGTGTGTCGGGTCGCCATTCAGGAAGGCGCTGGCTTTCTGAAAACCAGCACAGGCAAGCAGATCGTCAGCGCCACCCCGCAAGCCAGCCGCATCCTGCTTGAAGCCATCGCCGAGACAGGCGCGCATGTCGGGCTGAAGGCTTCGGGCAATGTACGCACACTGGCAGAGGCGCAGGTTTACATGGAGCAGGCCAGCGCCCGATTCGGCGATTTCTGGCTGGAGCAGGGGAGGTTGCGTTTGGGTGCGACGAGTCTGCTGGATGATCTGTTGCTGCATCTGGGTGTGGGTTCGTAGCGCTTCTCGGCCGCTGTTCTCTTTTCTTCGGGCAAAAAAAGACCCGGCAAAAAGCCGGGTCAAAAACCGTGATTAGCCTGATGAGGAGATAATCTGAACGTCCGAACCAAGGAGCCATTCAGGTTACCGGCCAGTCTCGCGACTGGATGTGATAATCATAGTGATTCTCATTTGTAAGTCAACAGGCAATCCCAAACTATTTTCCTGCCTGCATGACATGAGCAGCAGCCTGCCGATTGCCCAGTCTTTCAAGCTGTTGATTGAGCGAGTTTTTTCGTTCGATGGATAAATCGCACCAGTGCAGGTCGAGCAGCGCGCCTTCAAGCGCGTAGAGAAGTACTTTCGAGGCGCGAAAGCCTTTGGTTCTGACGGCGCGATAAGCGTGAATGGCGCCAACACGACGAAGGTCGGCCGCGTTATGTATGCCTGCAGCATGCAGCCATTGAGCCGAGGTCTTCCCCAGATTTTTCATGCGTTGCAGTTCATCATCCATGATCATGACATGCGTCCTTGTGACTGTAGCTCCTTGTTAAACAGCTCCAGGACTTGACGCAAACTTCAGGACAAGCCGTAAGAATGAGTGTAGTTGCGATGGCGGGTGCGGAAGGTGATGACCTGCAAAAGTCGGCTCAAGGCGCCGAACGGTCATTCAATGGCAGGCAGCACGGCACGGGCCCGGCATGAGGGCTCATGCAGGGCGTCGGTGTTTTTGCTGTGGGAATCAGGACTTAGCGGGTGCGGTAACGCAGGCGAGTGCCGAAGTTGACTGACATGAGGATCTCGTCCGCGCTCAGTTCGGGTGGAAAGTACGCCCCGGAAATCTGAGCGTGAGCAATGCTGGCGCCTTCGAGCAGCGTGGTGCGGAAGTCAACGCCGCGCAGATCCGCAGAGCGAAAATACGCATCGCTGAAATCGATATCGGCAGCGTTGAGTTCGCGAAGGTCAAGACCGCGAAAGTCGCCGCCGGACAAATCGATGGGGCCTGTTTTGGGGCGCTGGAGATTGAAAGCGGTGATGTCGTCTTTGCGCAGTAAAGCGAACAGCGGTGAGTCGAGCTGCTTGGGCTGGTTCATCTGGCGTCCCCTTGTTGGAATTCTGACGCCATTATAATGCCACTATTCTCGAGCCGTGAAGCGATATCTCCACGACTCGACCACCGGTGAAGTCCTGCCTTAAAGCCCTGGCAGGCGCTGGCGAATGTCAGTGACCAGCCTGTCCAGATCGCCGCTGATATTGGTTTCAACATGCCGGCTGCGCAGGATTTCGTCCGCAGTCAGAGGCTCGCGGCTGGCAAGCTGAGCTTCGATGACCTCTATCGTCGCGTCGGAAGGGTCCTGATTGTGTGCCTGACGTTGGGCCAGCCAGCCCTGGATGACGGCTTTAGGCGCCGCGCAGTCGAGAATCAGGAAGGGCGCGCCGGTCGATTCGGCAATGTGCGCCGTCGCGAGACGTTGCTCCAGTTTCAGGTACGTGGCGTCGATCACGACCGGCAGCCCCGCATGCAGGACGACCGCCGCCAGCTCGTTCAGGCGCGCGTAAGTTGCATCGCTCGCATCGGCGGAGTACAGGTCCTTGCGGTCTTTGAACAGGCGCTTGCGCTCGACATCGGAACGCAGGCGAACGGCGCCCAGCGCTTCGACCAGGCGCATGGCCACATGGCTTTTCCCAACGGCGGAGACGCCATGAGTGATCGCCAGGAAATTCGATGGAATTGCGCTGTAGCTTTCCGCCAGATTGGCGTAGTTGCGATATTGGCGTAGCGTGGTGGCGCGCTGCACGTGATCGGCATCGGCTGAGAGGCTGAACAGGGCGACCTTGGCGCGGACCAGCGCCCGATACGCTTTGTAGAAGTTAAGCAGTTCCAGGCCTGCATAGTCGCCGGTGAGCTCCAGATACTGGCTGACGAAGCGACGCGAAAGGCTTTTCAGGCCGCGGTCTTCCAGGTCCATCGCAAGAAACCCGACATCGGCGTACACGTCGGTCATGCGGAACGGCTCGTTGAATTCGATGCAGTCGAAGATCACGACCTTGCCGTCGATCAATGTGGCGTTGCCCAGATGGATGTCGCCGTGGCACTCGCGGGTGAAGCCTTCGAGCTTGCGTTGCGCCATCAGAGGCTTGAGGCGCTCGAAGCTGGTTTTCGCCCAGGCTTCCAGGGCCTGCAGTTGGATCAAGTCAGCCTTTTCGCTCAGGAACGGCAAAATCTGCTCGAAGTTCTGTACGACAGGCGCCATCACGCTGTCTGGCGAACCATACGGCTTATCGACCGCCACCACTGGCGCCTTCAGATGAAACTCGGCGACCTGTCTGGCCATGTCGTCGATGTGCGCCGTGGTCAGTTCGCCGTTGGTTTGCAGCGTGCTGAGCAAACCATTCTGAGGGAACTGGCGCATTTTCAGAACGTATTCGATGGCCTCGCCTTCACCGCCCAGCTGCGGCGCTTCGGCAGTGCCGGTCACTGGCAGCACTTGCAGATACAAATCTTCGGTCAGGCGCTGGTTGAGCATCAATTCCTGCTCGCAGAAATGCTTGCGGTCGGCCAGCGTGGTGAAATCGAGGAAGCCGAAATTGACCGGCTTTTTCATCTTGTAAACATAAGGGCCCGTGAGCAGCACCCAGGAAATATGCGTTTCAATGAGCTGGAACTGCTCCACCGGATGTGGAAACAGAGCGGGGTTTTGCAGGGCTGCTATCAATGTCTGGCTCACGGACGATCCTTGAAAGATTACAAATCGGTGGAGAAGTGTCTGAAGGCGGCCATTATGGCCGCTTGGCGCATCGCTGCAAACCGCTGTGAGCGGCTCTGCCGATGACTTGGAAAGTGCGTATAATCCGCCGCCATGACCCGATCCCGTACTTCCAAAAAATCCCCGAAACCCGCCAACAGCCGCGTTCGCAGCCTGTTGGGCTGGGCCCTGAAACTCAGTCTTGTCGGCCTGGTGATCCTGGCCTGCTTCGCCGTTTACCTGGACTCCATCGTCCAGGAGAAATTCTCCGGCAAGCGCTGGACGATCCCGGCCAAGGTCTACGCTCGTCCGCTGGAATTGTTCGTCGGCCAGAAGCTGTCGCGCGACGACTTCCTGATCGAACTCGATGCGCTGGGCTATCGCCGTGAAAGCGTCGCCAACGGGCCCGGCGCTGCGTCGGTGAACGGCAACAGCGTCGATCTCAATACCCGCGGTTTTCAGTTTTATGAGGGCGCCGATCCTGCACAGCAGATTCACGTGCGCTTCTCCGGGGACTACGTCGCCGACCTGACCGCGGCCAACGGCTCCAAGCTCGCCGTCGCGCGCCTTGAACCGCTGATGATCGGCGGGCTGTATCCGAAGAACCTTGAAGACCGGATCCTCATCAAGCTCGATCAGGCGCCGCCTTATCTGCTCGACACGCTGGTCACCGTCGAAGACCGCGATTTCTACCACCACTTTGGCGTATCGCCGAAGTCCATCGCCCGTGCCTTCTGGGTCAACGCATCGGCAGGCCAGATGCGCCAGGGCGGGTCGACGCTGACTCAGCAGTT
This sequence comes from Pseudomonas sp. efr-133-TYG-103a, assembly GCF_030209235.1. NCBI lineage: Bacteria > Pseudomonadati > Pseudomonadota > Gammaproteobacteria > Pseudomonadales > Pseudomonadaceae > Pseudomonas > Pseudomonas sp. efr-133-TYG-103a. The sequence continues at coordinate 9,617 of NZ_JARVSK010000013.1, read as the reverse complement.
GGTGAAAAACTTTTACCTGACCAACGAGCGCAGCATTACGCGTAAGCTCACCGAAGCGATGATGGCTGTGCTGCTGGAGATCCATTACAGCAAGCAGGAGATTCTCGAGGCTTACCTGAACGAAGTGTTCGTCGGTCAGGATGGTCAGCGTGCGGTGCACGGCTTTGGCCTTGCGAGTCAGTATTTCTTCAGTCAGCCGCTGTCCGAGCTGAAGCTGCATCAGGTGGCGTTGCTGGTCGGTCTGGTCAAAGGGCCTTCTTATTACAACCCGCGTCGCAACCCGGACCGTGCGTTGGAGCGGCGAAATCTGGTGCTGGACCTGCTGGAGCAGCAAGGCGTCGCCACGCCTGAAGCGGTGGCGGCGGCGAAGAAAATGCCGCTGGGCGTCACCAAGACAGGTTCTTTGGCCGACAGCTCGTTCCCGGACTTCCTCGATCTGGTCAAACGCCAGTTGCGTCAGGACTACCGGGACGAAGACTTGACCGAGGAAGGGCTGCGGATCTTCACCAGCTTCGATCCGATCCTGCAAATGAAGTCCGAAGCTGCAGTGCGTGAGAGCTTCGCGAAGATTGCGGGGCGCAAGGGCGCGGACGAAATGGAAACGGCGATGGTCGTGACCAACCCCGAGACTGGCGAGGTTCAGGCGCTGATCGGCAGCCGGCAGGCGGGCTTTGCCGGCTTCAATCGGGCGCTGGATGCGGTCAGGCCGATTGGCTCGTTGGTCAAGCCGGCTATCTACCTGACTGCGCTGGAGCGGCCTCAACAGTACACCCTCACCAGTTGGGTGCCAGACGAGCCGTTTCAGGTGAAAGGTGCGGATGGCCAGATCTGGAAACCGCAGAACTTTGATCACAAGGCCCACGGGAATATCTTCCTGTACCAGGGGCTGGCGCATTCTTACAACTTGTCGAGCGCCAAGCTGGGGCTTGATCTGGGCGTGCCGAATGTTTTCAAGACGCTGACCAAGCTGGGCGTGACCCGTGACTGGCCGACGTTCCCGTCGATGCTGCTGGGCGCTGGCGCCTTGAGCCCGATAGAAGTCGCGACGATGTACCAGACGATCGCCAGCGGTGGTTTCAATACGCCATTGCGCGGGATCCGCAGCGTGCTCACGGCGGAGGGCGAGCCGCTCAAACGTTATCCGTTCCAGATCCAGCAGCGTTTCGATCCGGGTTCGATCTATCTCCTGCAGAACGCCATGCAGCGGGTCATGCGTGAAGGCACAGGCAAGTCGGTGTACAACGTCTTGCCGAGCACGCTGAATCTGGCGGGCAAGTCCGGCACCACGAACGACTCCCGAGACAGCTGGTTTGCAGGTTTCAGTCAGGATCTGCTGGCGATTGTCTGGATGGGGCGCGACGATAACGGCAAGACGCCGTTCACCGGTGCGACTGGCGCGTTGCAGATCTGGACCAGCTTCATGAAAAAAGCCGATCCGCTGCCGCTGGACATGGCGATGCCTGACAACGTCGTGCAGGCGTGGGTCAATGCGAGCACCGGACAGGGCACCGATCCAAGCTGCCCGAACGCTGTGCAGATGCCGTATATTCGCGGCAGTGAGCCGCAACCCGGCCCGACATGCGGTGGACCGTCAGCGCCTGCCGATTCGGTGATGGACTGGGTCAAAGGCTGGTTGAACTAAGCAAAGAGGGTGTCAAGTGAACAAGTGGTGGATTCCGGCTTTAACGGCCTTGGCTTTGCTTAACGGTTGTGCAAGTCAGACGCGCAGCGCCATTCCGGTGGTGGACTCCGGGTCGCGCGTGTCCAACAGCGAGCGCGTTTCATCGAACCGCAACAACACCTATCGCGCGCCGGTCCAGAACCAGGCTCAGCCTCAGGCCATTCCCGAGGATTCAGGCGTTGTGGTGATGGTGCCAGGCGGCGCTAATGCCAGTGCTGCGCCGATCTCGACATTCGTGCCGCCGAGCAATAACGCCCCCATCAGCACCGCCCCGATCGATACTTCACCGGTCAATCAGGCGCCGGCGGGCAGCACGTATACCCCGCCAGCGGCTACCAGCAACACCTACAACATGCCATCTTCATCGGCGCCGACCGGCATCCCGTCGGCGTCCAGCGGTGGCCTGTCAGCTGACGAGCAGCTTGATGGCCCGGTGCTGGCCTTGCTGACCACCGCTCAACAGCAGCAGAGCAGCGGCGATCTCAACGGCGCAGCCTCCAGCCTCGAGCGCGCTCAGCGGGTCGCTCCGCGTGAACCTCAGGTTCTCTATCGTCTGGCACAGGTTCGCCTGGCTCAGGGCGACGCCCCGCAGGCCGAGCAACTGGCCCGTCGCGGCCTGACCTATGCCAATGGCCGCGCCAGTCTTCAGGCGAGCCTTTGGGGACTGATCGCGCAATCACGCGAGAAGCAGGGCGATGCGGCCGGTGCAGCCTTGGCGCGGCAGAAAGCCAATGGATAAACGCTTCCCGGAGATCGCTGACCAACTGCTGTTGATCGAACGCGAGCTTCGTGTGCTGGGCTGGTGGAGGGAGGTGCCGCCCAGCGACGAAGAGCTCGCCAGCCGCGAGCCGTTTTGTGTCGATACGCTGGATTTCGATCAATGGCTGCAGTGGATTTTCCTGCCACGCATGAAGACCATTCTTGAGCAGGACCTGGCGCTGCCCAGCGCCTCCGGCATCCTGGAAATGGCGCAGATGGTGTACGCCACCCGCGCTCGCGAAACCCGTGAGCTGCAAGCCCTGCTGGCTCAGTTCGACCGCCTGATCACTGAATCGACCTGACCTCAGTTGCAGTTGTCGTCGAGGTACTGCTTGACCTCGACGATACGCGCCTGACGTTCCTCCTCGGTAAAACGCCGGAATTCTCCATTCACTTCTTCGCGCACTCGCGGATTGTTCTGTAGCTGCGCAAGGTTGGTGCGCTGTCTTTCGCACGCCTCCTTGCGCTTGGCATCCTGGGCCGCGACCTGCCTTCTGATCTTCGCGTCCGTGGCTTGCTGTTCTTCGGCGCCGCTGGACTGCGAAGGTGAAGGCGGAGGCGGTGCGACGGGCTTTTGCGTCTCGATCTCTTGCGCAGGCTGTCCTGCCGGCGGCTGCGCGTCGAAGTGAGTCACGCCCTGGGCGTCGACCCATTTATAGATCTGGGCCGCCTGACTGACCACCGGGCTGACCGCACATGCCAGCGTGGCGGCAAAAATCATCCAGCGCATTGCTGCTTCCTTAACGTCTGTGGCTGTCTGGCGGAAAACTATCACAAGCCTGCCACGACGACCTCATTCGGTGCTTTTTCATGCCCGGTGGGTGAAGAAAGCGCATGGATGACTTGACTTGCAGGGAGCGAATCAGAACAATCCAAAGTTCGCTGTAGAGGGACTGCCAGAAGCAGACCGTCTCGGTAGATCATGAGGCGCACACCCGCGCCGACCTGTAACACCCGCAACGCGTTACCTCGCGCTGGGTGGGAAGACCCCGAAACACTTAAGGGGCGATCCCAATACTTGCTCAGTCAGTGCTGACGTAGTCGGCGACCACCGTCGCTCATGCTCTGCTTTGCAGTAAACCTATTAAGACCCGTCTCCTCGTTTGTGTGGACGGTATTCTGGCGTTTTAGAGGTGAACAACGTGGAGCTTTTATCTGGCGCTGAAATGGTCGTCCGCTTTTTGCGTGACGAAGGCGTTGAGCATATCTATGGGTACCCGGGTGGTGCCCTCCTGCATATTTACGACGCGCTGTTCAAAGAACCGGCTGTGAGCCACATCCTCGTTCGTCACGAACAGGCTGCCACTCACATGGCCGACGGTTATGCTCGTGCCACCGGCAAAGCGGGCGTGGTCCTGGTGACCTCTGGTCCCGGCGCCACCAATGCGATCACCGGTATCGCCACGGCCTACATGGACTCGATCCCGATGGTCGTGCTGTCGGGTCAGGTTCCGAGCACCATGGTGGGGACCGACGCATTCCAGGAAACCGACATGATCGGTATCTCCCGGCCGATCGTGAAGCACAGCTTCATGATCAAACACCCGTCGGAAATCCCGGAAGTTCTCAAAAAGGCCTTCTACCTGGCGCAGTCCGGCCGTCCTGGTCCTGTCGTTGTCGACATTCCGAAAGACATGACCAACCCGGCCGAGAAGTTCGAATACGTATTCCCCAAGAAAGCCAAGCTGCGTTCTTACAGCCCGGCTGTTCGTGGTCACTCCGGTCAGATCCGCAAAGCCGTGGAAATGCTGGTCGCGGCCAAGCGCCCGATCATCTACGCCGGCGGCGGCGTAGTCATGGGCAATGGCTCGGCGCAACTGACCGAACTGGCACAGCTTCTTAATGCTCCGGTGACCAATACGCTGATGGGTCTCGGCGCCTACCCGGGTACCGATCGCCAGTTCGTCGGCATGCTCGGCATGCACGGCAGCTACACCGCCAACCTTGCGATGCACCACGCTGACGTGATTCTGGCTGTCGGCGCACGCTTCGACGACCGCGTCATCAACGGGCCATCGAAGTTCTGTCCGAACGCCAAAGTCATCCACATCGATATTGACCCGGCGTCGATCTCCAAGACCATCAAGGCTGACGTGCCTATCGTCGGTCCGGTCGAGAGCGTTCTGACCGAGATGGTCACGACCCTCAAGGAAATCGGCGAGACGCCAAGCAAGGATTCGGTGGCTACCTGGTGGAAGCAAATCGATGAGTGGCGTGCCGGTGGGGATCTGTTCCCGTACAACCGTGGCGACGGCAGCCTGATCAAGCCTCAGACGGTCATCGAAACATTGTGCGAAGTCACCAAGGGCGATGCTTACGTTTCGTCCGACGTGGGTCAGCACCAGATGTTTGCGGCTCAGTACTACCGCTTCAACAAGCCTAACCGCTGGATCAACTCTGGCGGCCTGGGCACGATGGGCTTCGGTCTGCCGGCGGCCATGGGCGTTGCGCTGAGCTTTCCGGATGCAGACGTCGCCTGCGTGACAGGCGAGGGCAGCATCCAGATGAACATCCAGGAACTGTCGACCTGCCTGCAATACAACCTGCCGGTGAAGATCATCCTGCTCAACAACGGCGTGCTCGGCATGGTTCGTCAATGGCAGGACATGAGCTACAGCGGCCGCCACTCGCATTCCTACATGGAGTCGCTGCCTGACTTCGTGAAGCTGGTCGAGGCGTATGGCCACGTCGGCATGAAGATCACCGATCTGAAAGACCTGAAGCCGAAAATGGAAGAAGCGTTCGCCATGAAGGATCGCCTGGTGTTCCTCGACATCCAGGTCGACGTCGCCGAGCACGTTTATCCGATGCAAATCAGAGACGGCTCGATGCGTGACATGTGGCTGAGCAAGACGGAGCGGACATAACCATGCGGCACATCATTTCGCTACTGCTGGAAAACGAACCGGGTGCCTTGTCTCGCGTCGTCGGGCTGTTTTCGCAGCGTAACTACAACATCGAAAGCCTGACCGTGGCGCCCACCGAAGACCCGACCCTGTCGCGTCTGACGCTGACGACCGTCGGGCACGATGAGGTGATCGAGCAGATCACCAAGAACCTCAACAAGCTGGTTGAAGTGGTCAAGTTGGTGGATCTGTCGGAAAGCGCCCATATCGAGCGTGAGCTGATGCTGATCAAGGTGAAGGCCACCGGTGCTCAACGTGCCGAGATCAAGCGCACCACCGATATTTTCCGTGGGCAGATCGTCGATGTTTCCAGCAGCGTTTATACCGTGCAGCTGACAGGGACGAGCGACAAACTGGACAGCTTCATCCAGGCCATCGGCACCACTGCCATCCTGGAAACAGTACGCAGCGGCGTCACGGGCATTGCCCGCGGCGACAAAGTGCTGAGCATCTAACCTACATTTAGCGAATGGCCTGAACGGCCGAGATAACAGGGGAATTTCATGAAAGTTTATTACGACAAAGACTGCGACCTTTCGATCATCCAGGGCAAAAAAGTTGCCATCATCGGTTACGGTTCGCAGGGCCACGCCCAAGCGTGCAACCTGAAAGACTCCGGCGTTGATGTCACCGTTGGTCTGCGCAAAGGTTCGGCCACTGTCGCCAAGGCTGAAGCCCACGGCCTGAAAGTGACTGACGTCGCTACCGCCGTTGCCGCTGCTGACCTGGTCATGATCCTGACCCCGGACGAGTTCCAGTCCCAGCTGTACAAGAACGAAATCGAGCCGAACATCAAGAAAGGCGCCACCCTGGCCTTCTCCCACGGTTTCGCGATTCACTACAACCAGGTCGTGCCACGCGCTGATCTGGACGTGATCATGATCGCGCCAAAAGCGCCAGGTCACACCGTACGTACCGAATTCGTCAAGGGCGGCGGCATCCCTGACCTGATCGCTGTTTACCAGGACGCCTCGGGCAACGCCAAAAACGTCGCGCTGTCTTACGCTTCGGGCGTGGGCGGTGGCCGTACCGGCATCATCGAAACCACGTTCAAAGATGAAACCGAAACTGACCTGTTCGGCGAACAAGCTGTTCTGTGCGGTGGTACCGTCGAGCTGGTGAAAGCCGGTTTCGAAACGCTGGTCGAAGCGGGTTACGCGCCAGAAATGGCGTACTTCGAGTGCCTGCACGAACTGAAACTGATCGTTGACCTCATGTACGAAGGCGGTATCGCCAACATGAACTACTCGATCTCCAACAACGCCGAATACGGCGAATACGTGACCGGTCCTGAAGTCATCAACGCCGAATCCCGTCAGGCCATGCGCAACGCTCTGAAGCGCATCCAGGACGGTGAGTACGCGAAGATGTTCATCGCCGAAGGCGCCAGCAACTATGCGTCGATGACCGCCAAGCGTCGTAACAACAAGGCTCACGGCATCGAGATCATCGGTGAGCAACTGCGCTCGATGATGCCTTGGATCGCGAAGAACAAAATCGTCGACCAGACCAAGAACTAAGCGTCACGCAATCTGGTTCCGGTTTACGAAAAGCGCGGCCTTCGGGTCGCGCTTTTTCGTTATGGGGGCTCATCTGGTATAAAGCTGCATCGTTTGCCGGCGCAGTGGCGCCGCGAGCACTTGTCGAAATTTCCCAGCTGCAAGGTGTTGTCCATGAGCGAACGTCCCGAAGAGCCGAACAAGGCCTCTGACGCCGAAAGCCTGCTACCGATCGATGAACATATTGAAGAAGGGCACGATGCCGAAGGGCGCAAGGTCCGTCATCGCGGTATTTATCTGCTGCCCAACCTGTTTACCACCGCGAACCTGTTTGCCGGTTTCTACGCCATCATCAGTGCCATGAGCGCTCAGAGCGCAATGAGTGCGGGCGATCAGGTCGGCGCGAGTAAATATTTCGCGTTCGCAGCGATCGCCATCTTCGTGGCGATGGTGCTCGATGGCCTGGATGGTCGCGTGGCGCGGATGACCAATACGCAGAGTGCATTCGGCGCTGAATACGATTCGCTCTCCGACATGGTCGCCTTCGGCGTGGCGCCGGCGCTGCTGGCGTTCGGCTGGGCACTTGGCGACATGGGCAAGGTTGGCTGGATGGTCGCCTTCATTTATGTGGCAGGCGCTGCGTTGCGTCTGGCGCGCTTCAATACCCAAGTGGGCAAGGCCGACAAGCGCTACTTCATCGGACTCGCCAGCCCGGCTGCTGCCGGCGTCGTGGCCGGTACGGTCTGGGCGTTCAGCGATTACGGGATTCAAGGCTCCAAGCTGTCCTTCCTGGTCGCGTTGCTGGTTGCCGCAGCGGGCATGCTCATGGTCAGCAACATCAAGTACAACAGCTTCAAGGAACTGGACCTCAAAGGCCGGGTGCCTTTTGTCGCCATCCTGGCCGTCGTGCTGGTGTTTGCCGTGGTGTTCAGTGATCCGCCGCGCATTCTGTTGCTGATCTTCCTGGGCTACGCTGCCTCGGGCCCGATCCAGTATCTGCTGCGCCTGCGTCGGCATAAGTAATCAATTTCCCGCATACTCCGCAGTCATAGGTACATCAGTTCTCTATCGCTGCGGAGTCAGTATGCTGATCAAGTCGCCATCAGCGTCCGATTGCAAAGAGTCGGACGTTACGCCTGAATCCCTTTACCTTTCTCGCCGTGCCGTGCTCGGCGCAACCTTTGCCGGATTCGCCGCCAGTGCGCTGCCACGCTGGTCCTTGGCGGACGAGGTTTCGCAGTATGCCGGCGTCGACCCGGGCGCAGCCCCTGCCTGGCTCAAAACCAGGCTGACCGCGACCCGGTGGCAGGCCGTCACGGTTAAAGACGAAGCCATCACGCCGTACAAGGACGCCACGCATTACAACAACTTCTATGAGTTCGGCACCGACAAGGGCGATCCTGCGCTCAATGCCGGATCGCTGAAGACCGAGCCGTGGAGCGTGGTCATCGACGGGGAGGTCGGCAAGCCGGGCAGGTACGCGCTCGAAGACTTCATCAAGCCTTACCAGCTGGAGGAGCGAATCTATCGGCTTCGTTGTGTCGAGGCCTGGTCGATGGTCATCCCGTGGATCGGGTTTCCGATATCCGAGCTTCTCAAGCAGGTCGAGCCTACTTCCAGCGCGAAGTACATCCGTTTCGAAACACTGCAGGATCCACAGAGCATGCCCGGGCAGCGTTCCGGCTTTGCCTTGATTGACTGGCCTTACGTAGAAGGGCTGCGCCTTGATGAGGCAATGAATCCGTTGGCAATCCTCGCGGTCGGCATGTATGGACGCGAGCTCCCGAACCAGAACGGGGCTCCGTTGCGCCTGGTCGTTCCATGGAAGTACGGCTTCAAAAGCGTGAAATCAATCGTGCGCATCAGTCTTGTGAGCGAACAGCCGAAGACGACCTGGCAGAGCATCGCGGCCAACGAATACGGTTTCTACGCCAACGTGAATCCAACGGTCGATCACCCGCGATGGACTCAGGCCCACGAGCGGCGTCTGCCGGGCAGCCTGTTTAGCCCCAACATACGGCAAACCGAAATGTTCAACGGGTATGGGGAGCAGGTCGCCTCTCTCTATACGGGTATGGATTTGCGGAAGAATTATTGATGCGGTTCTGGTTCTGGCGTCTGTCTGTTTTCGTCGCGGCATGTGTTGCGCCGGCGCTGTGGTTCCATCAGGCATGGATTCTCGATCTCGGGCCTGATCCGGGCAAGGCGCTGGTCGACCGGTTTGGATTGGGTACGCTGATCGTGTTGCTGGTAACGTTGGCCATGACCCCGCTGCAGCGCATCACCGGCTGGGCGGGCTGGATCGCGGTGCGTCGTCAGCTTGGGCTGTGGTGTTTCGCGTATGTCGTGCTGCACATGCTGGCTTATAGTTTCTTCATTCTAGGTTTCGATTGGGCTCAGCTTGGCGTGGAGTTGGTCAAGCGGCCCTACATTATCGTCGGGACGCTGGCTTTTCTCTGTCTTCTGGCACTGGCCGTTACTTCCAACCGCTATAGTCAGCGCCGACTTGGCACTCGGTGGAAGAAGTTGCACAGGCTTATCTATGCAGTGCTGGGCCTTGGTCTGCTGCATATGTTCTGGATTGTCCGGGCTGATCTCAAAGAGTGGTCCATTTATGCGAGCATCGGCGCGCTTCTTCTTCTCTTGCGGCTTCCTGTGATTGCAGGTCGCTTATCGCGGCGAAGAGCCCCTAAATTGGATGCGGCGAGAAAAGTTTGAATTAGTGCTTGACGCCCCTCTCAATGTCTCTATAATTCGCCCCACTTCCGGCGC